>QENH01000119.1 GCA_003336485.1 Candidatus Methanophagales archaeon | reverse complement strand
TTAAAGTGAGTATTGCAGCTTTTCGACCAGAGCGAGCTTATGAGCTCATTTACAGTGACAACTTCAGGGAGTATGAAGAGCTTTTCAATGATGTTGAAATGTTGATGGATAAGTCAACTGGTGCACCTTTCTACATAAGACACGCTATAAGCGAGTTTGAAGGTAGGATAATGGGGTTGAGAGACATCGAGAAGTTGCCGAGAGGCGTTGAGAATCTCGTGATGATGACCGTTGAGAGCTTCTTGAAAGGAGATGACAGCGACAAAAATTTCATAAAAGTGCTCATCGCCATCTCAAAATTGCGGGATTTCTCTTATGATTTCTATGAAGCTATCTGCGGTGAGATTGGAGAGGATGAAGAAAGAAGAAATGCTTTTGAGCGTTTCCTGCTGAGAGGCGATTACAGAAGATATGCATTGCTCTCTTACTGGAAGGAATCAGTAGATAAAGCAATTGAAAGGAATATAGAAAATATGGAACTTGTCGGGAAATTTAAAGATGCGAATGAAGATCTTCCAAGTGTGGAAGAATTTCTGAGGACGAAGTTGATGGATTGGATAAACAAAGCTTCTAATAACAGAAAGAAATTATGCGGTCTTTTAGCAGATGCTGCGAGAAATGCACCTATCTTGGGTGTTGATTTGCTCTACTTTGCTAATAAGCATTTTGAAAAAGAGAGGGGAGAGAAGGAGTGCGATTTTACTCGCATTATACTTGCAGGGGAATTCTTTTACCTTGGATATGCTCTTTATGAAAGTGAAAAGTTCAATGAATCTATCAAAGCTTTGGACATTTCACTATCTTTGAATCCCGTAGCTGAGGCTTATTACAATCGTGGTATTGCTTATGCCGGATTAAGTCAGCATGAACGGGCGATAGAAGATTACAGTAAGGCAATAGAGTTAAATCTGAATCTTGCCGAGGCTTACTACAATCGTGGTACTGCTTATGCAGAATTAAACCAGCATAAGTGGGCGATAGAAGATTACAGTAAGGCAATAGAGTTGAATCCGAATTATGCCAAGGCCTACACCAATCGCGGTACTGCTTATGATGAATTAAACCAGCATGAGCGAGCAATAGAAGATTACAATAAGGCAATAGAGTTGAATCCGAATTATGCCATGTTTTACAACAATCGTGGTGCTGCTTATACAGGATTAAAGAAGCTTGAGCAGGCAATAGAAGATTTCAACAAGGCTATCGAGTTGAATCTGGATTATGCCGAGGCTTACTACAATCGTGGTGCTGCTTATGCAGGATTAAAGAAGCTTGAGCAGGCAATAGAAGATTTCAACAAGGCTACCGAGTTGAATCCGAATCTTGCCGGGGCTTACAACAATCGTGGTCTCTCTTATGCAGGATTAAACCAGCATGGTCGGGCGATAGAAGATTACAACAAGGCAATAGAGTTGAATCCGAATCTTGTCGAGGCTTACTACAATCGTGGTACTGCTTATGATGAATTAAAGCAGCATGAGCGGGCGATAAAAGATTACAACAAGGCAATAGAGTTGAATCCGAATCTTGTCGAGGCTTACTACAATCGTGGTAGTACTTATTATGGATTAAGTCAGCAAGAGCGGGCGATAGAAGATTACAACAAGGCAATAGAGTTGAATCCGAGCTATGCCGAGGCTTACGGAAACAGAGGAATAGCTCATTCAGAAATCGGGAGATATGAAGAATCCGCACTAGATTCAAAAAATGCAGGTGTTTTATTCTTATCTTCTGAGAGGGAGGATGACTCAGTTAAGGCTTTTTCCTTTTGTTTCGATTTACGCGAAGAAATTGGGAGTGATGATGTGCTATACAGTGGTCTTGCTCTTTTCCTTATAACCAAAGATGCAAACATTGGCGATGAGTTAAGGAAAATGCAAACACAAGACAAAACACTGCGAACAATCTTGGAACTCACGCTCATGAAGTTGCACGGTGAAGACATTTCAGATGAGACAGCGATGCTTGAAGAAAAAGATGAGCGAAAGGAAATAAAGATTCTATTGGAATTGCTGAGGAACTTATGAGACGCGCGTAAAAGTTTAAGTGCAAAACGCATAAAGAAAAGTAGAAGTGAAGATAAGATGAAAGCGAAAGTCCTATCGGAAGTTTACGATATATTTGACCCGCAAGAAGCGCTCAGCGGCGATAAGCTCAGGGAATATTACGTGAAGCGGGAGAGCCCAGTGAAAAGTCTTGCAGATATTCTCGCGAGCGAAAAGCCTTTGAAATACCTGTTCGTTGGTAGCCGGGGGAATGGAAAGAGCACGGAACTCAACAGGCTCTCTGAACTTGTAAACGATACGTTATTTGTTGTATCCTTCTCGATAAAAGACAAGCTCAATCTGATTGATGTGGATTATGCAGATATACTACTCGTAATTGCCACAGAGATATATGAGAGCGTATCTGACAAATTAAGCGCAGAGTTGACAGATTACCTCGATGCATGGTCGGAAAAGATTGTGGAGCGAGTGAAGGAGAAACAAAAGGGTCTCGAATTCGGAGCCGGATTCAGTGCAATTGTGAACCTCGCAGGAAAGGTGAAGACGCAGGTAACTACCAGAGAGGTAACGAGAGATGTTATGACGCCGAGATTAAGCGATTTGATAGATGCGATAAACAGGATAATAATAGATGCCGAGAAAGAACTCGGAAAGAAGATTCTTGTTATAATTGATGACCTTGATAAGGTGAATTTGGAAAAGGGTGAAGAACTGTTTTACAAGCATTGTGCAGAGTTAACACAGCCGGTTTGCAAGATTATTTACACTATTCCACAGCCACTGCTGTTCTCAAATAAGATAAGGCAGATTATATTGCAGTATTTTGATGGTCGTAAAGAACTGCACAATATAAATGTAAATCATAGAAATGGTGAAGTTGACCATAGCGGTTACAAGGTTATGAGAGAAGTGGCATTGATGAGAATGGAAGAGGATCTGATAACTGAAGGAGCTATGGCGGAAGCGATAAAATCATCAGCGGGTATTATTACCGAACTTGTGAGACTAATAAGGGATTCCGCAAACATAGCGAATATGGAAGATAGAATCAAGATAGAGGAAGGAGATGTGAAGCGTGTGGTTAGCGGGATAAGGAACGACTACATAAGGATTCTGGGTAAGGAAGACCTTGAGATACTGAAAGGAGTAAAGAATACAAAAGAAAAAATTGGTGACGAGGATAGATTTCACGATCTGCTCTTCAGCCTTGCAATCCTTGAATATGCAAATGATGAGGTATGGTATGACATACACCCGACAATTAAGGGAATTATTGAACGAGTTGAAGCTGGCGAAGGGTAAGAACTGCCTGATATTTGCTATCTCCGAGCGCCCTGCAAGGCTAAAGGAGTTGATAGAGTCTGATGGCTTTGACGTTCGGGAACTATCCTTAAAAGGAAAGGAGAATCTGCTGGAGATGCTGTTGACCTGGGAGGATACCACAGAAAATACCATATATGTTGTTCATGAAATCGCGAATCAATTCCCATGGGTATTGCCATACTTGAATCTGCATCGCGATTTGTTCTTTGATATCAAAAGACCTGTGGTTGTTCTTGGAAGTGAATACGAAGTAACGGAGATACAAAAGCATGCTCCTGACTGGTTCAGGTTCAGGAGTAGGACATATGAACTCAAAGAGGAGGAGCTGGAAGAAGAGGGTGTTATTATGAGTTTGGCAGAACTCGCAGAACCAAAACCCCTGTATTATTCGCTACCTGTTTTTGTAGAAGAGGGAGAAGAGGAGATAAAGGAGCGGATAAAGATAGACGAGTATTTGCTCAGTTCTGAGCACGATGATTACAAGCTTGCGGAATTGTATATGAGTCTTTCTCTATCCTATTTTAAATTGCGCAATTTTGAACGTGGCGAGGAATATCTGCGGAAATCAACGGCTATAAGGGAGAAATTGAAAGACAATAAGGGTATTTTATTAAATTATGGACGGCTTTCTTCTATCTTCGTTGGGATAGGTGAGTATGAAAAAACGATAGATGCTTCCAATGAGGCATTAAAAATCGACCCTGGTTTAGCGGTGGTTTACATCTATCGTGGCATTGCTTATGCTGAATTAAAACAGCATGAGCGGGCAATAGAAGATTACAAGAAGACTATCGCGTTGAATCCTGATGAGGCCAGTGCTTACTACAACCGTGGTATCGCTTATGCAAATTTGAAGCGGTATGAGAGAGCGATAGAAGATTACGGGAAGGCAATCGCGTTGAACCCGAATGATGCCGAGGTATACAACAATCGTGGTCTCGCTTATAGTGGATTAAGCCAGCAGGGTAGGGCAATAGAAGATTACAATAAGGCAATCGCGTTGAACCCGAATTATGCTCAGGCATACAACAATCGTGGTAATGCTTATGCTAGATTAAAGCAGTATGAGCAGGCAATAGAGGATTACAACAACACAATCGAGTTGAATCCAAGTTATGCCGAGACTTACAACAATCGTGGTACTGCTTATGCTAGATTAAACCAGCATAAGCGGGCAATAGAAGATTACAGTAAGGCAATCGAGTTAAATTCGAATCTTGCTCAGGCATACAACAATCGTGGTAATGCTTATCATGGATTAAACCAGCATAAGCGGGCAATAGAAGATTACAGTAAGGCAATCGCGCTGAACCCGAATTATGCTCATGCTTACAGCAATCGTGGTAATGCGTATGTAGATTTGAAGCAGTATGAGAGAGCGATAGAAGATTACGGGGGTGCAATCGCATTGAATCCTGATGATGTCAAAGCATACGGAAACAGAGGAAAAGCACATTCAGCAATCAGGAGATATGAAGAATCAGCACGAGATTTTAAAAAAGCAGGAATTTTATTCTTATCTTTTGAAAAAGTGGATGATTCAGTTAAGCATTTTTCCTTTTGTTTCGATTTGCGAGAAGAACTTAAAAGTGAAGATGTAATTCACAGTGGTCTTGCTCTTTTCCTCATAACTTTAAATCCTGATATTATAATCGAATTAAAGCAGTTGCAAATAGAAGACGAAACCCTAAGAAAAATATTTGAACTCACGCTTATGAAATTACAAGATGAAGATATTTCAGAAGGGATAGCGATGCTAGAAGAGAAGGAGCAGACAGAGGAAAACAAGATTCTTTTTGAACTACTAAAAAGGTTATAATAAAAAAATGAAGAAAAACATGCCAACCGCAATAGAAGTCGTAGAAGGTATAAAAAACGGATCGCTATCGTGTGAGGACTTACTATCAAAGATCTATGAGCGTATAGAGCGAAGCAAGCTAAATTGCTATATCACGCTAAACAAAGATGCCGCTCTTGAAAAAGCGATAGAAATAGACAAGCGGCGGAATGAAGAAGAGTATGGACGGAAGAAACTGCTTGGCGTGCCCATAGCCATCAAGGATAGCATCACTACAAAGGGTATTCAAACCACATGTGCATCATATATTCTTACCGGTTATGTACCACCCTACGATGCAAAGGTAATAGAAGCGTTAAAACAAGAGGGGGCGATAATCATAGGTAAAACGAACATGGACGAGTTCTGCATGGGGACTTCAACAGAGACAAGTTATTACGGACCAACGAGAAACCCACATGATCCTGGTAGGGTCCCTGGCGGCTCTTCGGGTGGTAGTGCTGCGGCAGTAGCAGCCGGTGAAGCCGTTATAGCGCTCGGTTCTGATACCGGTGGCTCCATTAGATGTCCTGCATCATTCTGCGGCATCGTGGGCCTGAAGCCTACTTATGGTTTCGTATCCAGGTACGGGCTTATAGCATATGCGAACTCACTGGAGCAGATAGGCCCAATGGCATCAACTGTGACAGATACGGCATTGCTGTTAGAAGTGATTTCGACGAAGGATGAGCGTGACAGCACACAGGTAAAGCTAAATAATAACACATCTACGAATTACCGCTGCTCTTGGCAGAACGACAAAAGAAGCGAGACGATAAAAGGCATGAAGATTGGGGTACCAAAAGAGTTCATCGAGGGCGTTTCGCCGGAAGTAGGAAAAGCGGTGTGGGACTCAGTGTATAAATTTGAGGAGCTTGGTGCCACATATGAAGAGATAAGCATGCAGAACCTGAAATATGCACTTGCTTCTTATTACATCCTTGCGATGTCCGAAGCGTCATCGAATCTCGCTCGGTTTGATGGGCTCAGATATGGACTTCGATCCGGCAAGGACGAGGACTGGCACTCTACTTTCTCGCGTATACGAGGCGAAGGATTTGGCGATGAAGTAAAGAGGCGGATAATTCTTGGCACTTATGCTCTCTCAGCAGGTTATTACGGCAAGTATTATTTGAAAGCGTTGAAAGTGCGCACACTGATAAAAAACGAATTTGAGGGTGCATTGAAAACGCATGATATACTGACGATGCCAACGATGCCCTTTGTCGCTTTTGAGCTTGGCGAAAGGATAAAAGACCCGCTTTCGCTTTATCTCGCGGATGTTAATACAGTTTCGGTCAATCTGGCGGGTGTTCCTTCTATATCTGTTCCCTGCGGGTCTTCCAATGAGCTGCCGATAGGCCTGCAGCTCGTGGGTAAGTACTTCGATGAGGATGTGATATTGAAAGCGGCTTTATCAGTTTAGTTACTTATTTTTATAACCACAAGATTACACAGATTTCCACGAGAAACTTTTCTTTAAGAAAGAAAGAAAGAAAGAAAGAAATTTTGATAAAACTTTTTCCTAAAAAGTTGTGTACCTCAAGCTTCTGAAAAGCTATGGGGTGCTGCGGCATTGACGGTAAAGTCAGTAGCAGCAAAAGAAGGGAAGAAGTTGGAGAAACATGGAGGTCTGTGGAGATTTGTGGAAAATCGCTCCTGCGATAGAAAGGACGATGATTTGCTGGCTTTATTTCATATTGGCAATAACCTTTATAGTAGGGAAATTCACACAATGGGAACTTTTTTAGGCACAATACAGCTCGTTAAATTCAAAGATGTTCTAGAAATTCATCCAACGAAACTCCTGCTTGATTCATTATGCTTTTGAGCGTGGATTTCTTGACAGGGTTATGTAATGGCACCGTAACTCTCGCTTCCCCTCTCTGCATGAACACATGGCTACCTCTCTGCCGTACTATGATAAAGCCCATTTTATTCAAGGATCTGATGATCTTTTTACCGGATACAGAAGGAAGTTTAGGCACTGGCAACTTCCACCTTAAAGACTTCGGTATATGCACGTGCTTGTTCTTGCGTGACCTCAAGAACCAGTTGAATTGCCTCTGTGATATTTTTCAGAGCCTCTTCTTTTGTATCGCCCTCACTTATCGCAGCCGGGAGCTCAAGACATTGAGCAGTATATCCCCCTTCATCAGATTCTTCGAGTTTTATTGTAAATTGCATTTTAGTTTGATAATTGGATTTGTAATTATTAAAACTATGGGTTATGGAGATTTATTCTAAAAAGCGAGTCACACTTAAGTACAGGGCCTGAGAGTCCGGGAAAAAAGTATGATGCGTTTTTACAAAAGTTTTTTTTACTAACCGCAAACAAACAAATTAAATAATAAAATAAATTATTGACACAGATTAACGCAGAATAACGCAGAAGAAATTAAATTTGTGTAAATCCGTGTCTTAAATAGGTAGACGTTATGGTTTATACACAATGAAAAAGATAACGGAGCTGAATGCATTTATTATAACAAACGACGCGCTAAAAGAGACATTGGAGAACATAGGCTGGAAGACCTTCATTTCTGAGATCAAATGCGGATTCGAACAAAGCGCTTTAGGGCAGGTAGTAGTGCCAGAAAAGGTGTATGTTGATACAGGTGTGTCTGATATGAGATGCATGCCCGCGTATCTGCCGCGATATAACCCCGATTATTGCGGTGTTAAGATTGTTTCTACTGCACCTGCGAACAAAAAGCTTGGTTTACCCACGGTATTAGGCGAATATCTACTCAGAGATGCCGAAACACAGCAATTAGTGGCGATAATGCAGGCTGAGGAGATGACCGCATATAGAACCGGAGCTGCTACCGGTATTGCTACCGAAGCCTTATCGAGGTCTGATTCCAAAACGCTTGGTATAATAGGCACGGGGAAGCAAGCTTATTATCAGGCTATGGCTATACTGACTGTAAGAGATTCTATTGACAGAATAAAAGTGTTTAATATATCAGAACAACGAGCGAGAACGTTTAGAGCGAAATATGAACCCGAATTTGGTGTTGATATCGCGGTTGTCAATCTGGAAGACGCGGTGGATTCTGACATAGTTACAACGGTAACGCCTGCAACTGAGCCGTTCATTTACTCTGATCTGATAAAGTCGGGAATGCATCTTAACGGTGTAGGTGCAGACTCGAAGACGAAAATCGAATTTGATCCGAAAGTGCTGAAAAAAGCCAGGATATTCATTGATGACTTTTCGCAGTGCGTGCATTCGGGCGAGATATACCGGGGATTGGAGAAGGGGATAGTTGCGAAGGGTGATTTGACTTCTCTGGGTGATGTATTGCTCGGTAAAGCAGAGGGTCGGACAAGCAAAGACGATATAACTTTCTTCAAATCCACGGGCGTTGCATTCCAGGATTTGATTACTGCGATAATGGTTTTTGAAGGAATGCCAGAGGACAAAACAAAACAAAATAAAATAAAATAAAATAAAATATTGACACAGATTAACACTGATTAACGCAGAAGAAATTAAATCCGTGTAAATCAGCGTCATAAATTAAATTTATAGGTAGAAGTTATACTTTATATAAAATGCAAATTGAAATACTTGGCACGGAATCACTGGGCGTTCGTGGTCTCTGCTGTCTGGTAGAAGCTAGAGACCGGAAGATAGTCATTGACCCCGGGTTAGCATTGGGCTACAATCGTCATGGACTGCTCCCACACCCATTGCAGGTATATGTTGGCGAGTCAGTCCGTCAGAAGATCCTGATGGCGTTGGAAGACGCAACGGATGTCGTGTTCAGTCATTTTCACGGTGACCATGTCCCCTTAGTGGATGCAAATCCATATCAGATGCCAGCGCAAAAGGTAGCAGCAGTATGCCAAGCGCGCACACAAAAGCCCAGGTTCTGGGCTAAAGGCACCCGTGGCATTTCACAAAACATGTCGCTCCGGTTGCAGTCGCTGCGTATTGCACTGGATAACGAGCTGTTGAATGCCGAAGGACAAAGCGATGGCCTCCTAACCTTTTCCATCCCGGTCCCACATGGACAGCGCGGTGAACACCTTGGCATGGTAATGATGACGAAGATAGAAGAAGGAAGTGAAGTATTTGTGCATGCGTCTGACGTCCAACTGCTCGATGAAGCGACAGTGTCACGTATCATGTCCTGGCAGCCGACGATTGTGCTGGCTTCGGGCCCGCCGCTGTACTTGCCACATCTATCGCGTAAACAGCGTGCAATGGCATGGCAGAATGCGGTACGACTTGCGCATAACGTGGACACGCTAATACTTGACCATCATCTCATACGTTCTAAGGCAGGATGTCTGTGGCTGGATAATGTTTCGACCACGACGGAGCACCGAGTATGCTGCGCTGCCGATTTCATGGTACGGCATCGAACTCCGCTCGAAGCGTGGCGGCAGCGTCTGTATGCCGAGATGCCGGTGCCGGAAGGATGGCATGACGCCTATGCCCGTGGCGAGGTGGACACAGAACCCTACAGGGATCGGCTACGCAGAGTAGAAGAGTGGTGAAATCGAACTGTATAGCGGATCTAAACGAGATTTTACAAACGATTGCTCATCTTTCAAAATTATATCCACGAGAACGAAAAGGAAATAATCATGAAATCGCCTGTAAATTTTATGCCTGAGTTCTCTTTTCCCTTTTAGGTCTAAATTGCCCTTTACAATTATCAAAAAATCCCAATCACTTTCTTCTTCAAAGTTCTTGCCGTCTAAAGTAAGGCGTTCCTTAATATCCCTTATCAGGTCATCAACAATATTTGCCGGATTCATTTTTACACCATCCTATATAAAAATGAGAATCTTGGCAGAGACACGTAAAAAGTATAATATCTTCCCCTTCCTTATATTCCCATATCTCAAAGCCCCTGCTCGCGAAGAATTTTTCCAATGCTTCCTCGTTCCTGACGTTTTCAAATCGTAACATCTTCTTTGTAGTGTTTTTTGAACTGTTTGAAAGCTTTAAATTCGTCATTTGTCATTTTTCTTTCTTTAGACTTGGGAGACCCACCATCTATGAAAGTTTCCTTAAATCCAAACGTTTTTTCACACTCATTCTCTTCAAATATTCTATCAATAAAAGATTCAAAACCGTTTTCGTTATATTCCTTCTCCATTTCTCGTAATTTTTCAGCTAATTTTATTGCAAATTCTTCATTATCACACTGAATTGAGATTGTTCCTGATAATATGAGACACTTTACGCTATCCTTAGAAATGTCTTCCCACTCTTCATTATGAGTACCACCTGTGAAGCTTTTACAGGCAGTAATGCCAATGTTTTTTAAAGCATCTGCTATTTTCTCAGTAGTATTATGTAACTTCCCATTAGCAACTGTTATCCCAGCAATCTCCCCTAATACCGATGGTGCTTCAAGCGTCATGGTCACCGGACCACCACTACAATAACTCTTAAAAATAAAGTCATAAATAGATATGAGCGCATTTACTGCATAACTAACACCACCTGATTTTTTCCTTGCAAGTTCTTTGGTTATGCATTCAAGCCAAAAAAGCACTTCGTGCTTCGTTAAATAATAAGAGGCAGTGCTGTCAGAGGATGTAACAATATTCGCAATAGCAGTTGTTGTTATTTCGATTAGATTTACCGGATAGGAAATAGTGTCATAATCCTTCGCCCTTGCCCCGTTATTTAAGCTCATAATTGACTGTGCTGCAATTCTTGTTCTCTCTTTCCACCCATTCTGAAGTGCTGTTTTTGCAAACGATTCAAGTAATGATGCGCTTTTAGCTAATGCGATCAGCATATCACTTTCCTCGTGTGGTATATTGGTGATTGTTTCTTCAAACGATATAAGTAAAGAAGTACTTTCATATTCTTCAGGTGTCATGTTTCTTTCTCCTCGCTTTTGCCATTCTTTAATAGTCAAATCCGGCAACACTTCAATAATTGCTGAGTTAATAGAACCGAGTGCACTAATAACCGCTTGGAGCCTTTCTGATCCTTCATTTTGATACCCTTCGGAAATATCCAGATAGCCTAAAAACTCCTGCCCTCTTTCACACGATTCATTTCCTATCTCCCGTAATAAGTCTATTACATTTTCCGTTGTAAACCCCAATTTCTGTTTAGCTGCTGATACGCCGATTTCTTCGAGTGAAAATATTGCAGAATCCATTAATTCTATGAGTTCGTG
>QENH01000120.1 GCA_003336485.1 Candidatus Methanophagales archaeon | reverse complement strand
ATTAGGTTGCATCTCCAAAAGGGAGGGATGTAAAGATAAAAGGAGGTCTATGTAGGGGAAATGAAGGAAAAAGCAAGAAAATATAAAAGAAGGTGGTATATTGATGGGACATATAAAGAAGATAAAGATCTTGGGATCATTGGCTCTGATATTTTTAGTGGCTATGCTATTATTTAACAGCGGAACAGGTTCTTATTGGAATGGAAAATAACAAGAGTCTTTCAAAATTCTTGAATCCTGGAGAGAATCTCAGTGGGTATTTTTCTGTGAGCAATCAAATGCACGACGCATATGATTATCTCATCTTTTGCTTATTGGATTATGAACAAGTTCCTTTCACTTTTAATAATGAAAGCGAACAGATTCTTCACAAGATACACTTAGAACCATATGAATCGCGATTTTATTCTTTTGAGTTGGCGCAAATAGAAGAAGGGGGGCATGATTTCGAGATTGTAGTGATATTTAGACCATATGAAAACTCGCTTAATAAGACATTTAGATTATCCACCCGTGGTGGTCATCAGGGCAGCATGAGACGAAATCTATTCGTTGGGAATTATTCGGACTTGCCGGCTCTCAACTATACAAATATGAGTGCGATATCTTGTTGCGCCTGTAGTTCTGAATATAGGCAGGGTGCAGAAGGAATATTCATAGCCAAAGAGCCATGTTCGACTAAATTATGGCTCACTGAGGATGTCAAACCAGGTGAACTCCTAAATTATACGATTAACGCTGGAGCCGACGAAGTTCCTGTGACTTTTGCGCTGATGGCTCTATTGGATTACGAGCCAATTCCTATCAACGCAAACGGGTCAGAACTTGTAATCTTCGGTGAATTTGAGCCTGGAGAGAAGGTAGCTATTCCTGCAAGTCTCAGCGTGCCTGAGGAAAAGGGGGTGCATGATCTACTGGTTCTCTGGTTTCCGGTACCCTATAAACGGCTGGAAATTTCACCTGGCGTTAGAGCGCTTATCGAACAATGGCCCTGGACTAAAACCAGCACAAGGGTGGGGTTGAATGTGACTTGAGCGCATCAGAAATTATTTTTTCTAGAAAGAAAATTTAAGTGCTTTAGAAAATATCCACTTCCGCCACGCAATTAGGACATACAACCTTCTTTTTCACTGCCTCACCTGTTATTCCGGGGGTTGTTATGCCTTTTATCCGATGAGAAGGATGAATATCTTCTATTGTTATTTCTATCAAGCAGGTTTTACATAGTGGAACGTTACAGACACTACACTTATCTGTTGCCGCTCGTTCTTTGCATATAGCACAAATTTCGCCCGCTTCCATTTTTGGTATAAAAATAGTATTCCTCTTTAATATTAATAAAACAAACCTTTGTATTTATCCATACGGAGAAACCAGAATGCGTGTGCGTGCTTCATTAAAGGAAGTAGAAGAATACAAACCAGGTAAATTGATAAAGGGAGCGATAAAGCTGAGTTCCAATGAAAACCCATTAGGGCCAAGTTCAGAAGCGATAAATGCGATAGTCAGGGGTTTGGAATGCGGTGAATTGGACCTGAGCATCTATCCATGGGAGAAGAATGAGGAAGAGCTTGTGAGCGAGATTTCAACGTATGTCAATGCCAGTGTTGAGAACATCGTCCTAGGAGCCGGCGTAGATGGTGTTCTGGACACCCTCGTCAAGATTTTTATTGATAAGGGCGACGAAGCGATAATACCCATACCCACGTTCTCTTTATATGAGACACTTGTAAAAATCGCCGGTGGCATACCAAGGTACGTAAAAAGGGCAGAGAACTTCAGCATAGCTGTCGAAGAATTAAGATACAAGGAAAAGACGCAGATGATTTTCCTCTGTTCGCCTAACAACCCCTCTGGTAATTGCATGTCGGAAGATGACGTGCGTGCGATAATAGAATCTACAAATTCTATGGTCGTCATAGATGAAGCGTATGTGGAATTCTCAGATACGCAATTGGATGAACTGGTGAATGATTATGAGAACGTGCTGGTACTAAGAACTTTCTCAAAGGCTTTTGGGCTCGCCGGACTAAGGGTAGGATATGGGGTATTACCCGAATGGCTCGTAAGTCAGTATAAGAAAGTTTCAATCCCCTTTACCGTTAACAACATAGCATTAAAAGCAGCAATTGTGACGTTACGAGATACTGAGCATTTACGTAGGAGCGTAGAGCTGGTGCGAGATGGGAGACAGTTCCTCGAGTCGAATCTGCAGCGGTTATTCGCTGTGTATCCCTCGCAGGCGAATTTCGTGCTCTTGGACGTTGCACCGCGGAAATCGTATGCCGTTTGCGACACGTTAATGGAGAACGGGCTAACAGTGCGGGATTGCGCCTCGTTTAGGGGTGCAACGGATTCTCTTATCCGGATTAGCGTGGGGACACGAGAACAGAACGCAAAAGTTGTAGAAGTTTTGATGAACATATATAAGACATGAGATCATATTTAAATGATAAAAGTCATATTCTTATGTGTCAAGAAAGAAGGATATTAATTGTTCACGAGAGAGAGGGTAAGAAATGAGTATAAAAGAGGGTTTTGAGAAGCTATTTGTGAAGAAGGTGGGGAGTACGAATGAGGGCGATTATCTAGACCTGGACATAGAAGAGTATGAAGCAGATATGAAGGATGAAGAAGGCGTAAAGCTGTACATAAAGACTTCAGAATTGACTGGTTTGTATGATGTCCCCGAATTGAAAAAGGAGATATATGCGGGCAATATACTGATTCTTGATATATCGCTGGCAAGGCAGGATAGAGTCCTGGTAGAGAAAGCGATAAAAGACTTGAAACTGGCAGCATTTGATGTGGGGGGGGACATTGCAGGTATCGGAGATGACCAGGTAATTGTGGCACCAGAGGGGATTAGGATAGAGCGGAAAAAACTGAGTGGGCGATAATAGCTCTTACCTTGGAGTTGCGATATGGTGAAGGAGGAATGCCCTCTTTGCGGTGCGGAAAGTGAATTACATTTTGTACCCTATGAAATCCCTTTCTTCGGCGAAATAATGATAACTACTGCTGTTTGTTCATCATGTGGGTATCACACTACCGATGTAATGGTGCTCACAGAGGCGAAGAGGACAAAATGTGAGGTGGTTATTTCTTCTACAGATGATTTAAATGCAATTGTTATACGGTCGCCGTTTGGAACCATTACGATACCAGAATTGGATGTAACGGTAGAGCCAAAACGGGGAGACGCATTTATTACCTCTGTTGAAGGCGTATTAAATAGAGTGGAAGGGGTAGTGAAGATGTTGGCTCGAGATGTAGAAGGTACGGGGAAGAAGCGTGCAGAGACGGTTTTGGGGCAAATAGCGAGAATAAAAGCGGGTAAAGCAAGTATGACATTAATAATAGATGACCCTACGGGTAACAGTGCGGTAATTCCCAATGAAGTTTTCTTTAGTAACGATAGTTTTACTAAAGATATTTAAATTTAGTTCATTTGTCATATAATGTTAGAATAAGAAGAGGAGTAAAAATGAGTGGGGACAGATCAGTAAAGAGGAATATAAAAGTTGAGTCTGTAAGCATGGAGCCAGTAGAGGCGCAAGAGATAGAGATAGTAGAAAGGAAAGGTTTGGGGCATCCGGACAGCTTATGCGATGGCATAGCAGAGGCGGTTAGTGTTGCGCTCTGCAAGGAGTATAGAAGGAAGTGCGGGTTGATACTGCATCATAATACCGATAAGGTGCAACTCGTTGCCGGCCGGTCAAATCCGCGATATGGTGGCGGTGAGGTCATTTCTCCTATTTACATATTGTTGGGCGGCCGAGCAACAAGGAAGTTTGAAGGCGAAGAGATCGCGGTAGACATCGTAGCAACGAGAGCGGCTAAGGACTATCTGCGGAACATAAGGAACCTGGACGTGGATAACCACGTTATAATAGAGAGTAAAATGGGTGATGGCTCTTCAGACCTTATAGAAGTTTTTAAGGGTAATACAGAAGTGCCAATGGCAAATGATACCTCTTTCGGTGTTGCACATGCACCCCTTTCTGAAATAGAGACCATAGCTCTTAATGCAGAAAATAAAGTGATGGCTGACTTACGCAACAAGGAGAAAGCGATAGGTGAGGATATGAAGGTGATGGCGCTTAGAGAAAAGGATAAGATTTCATTAACGATAGGTGATGCTTTTGTATCTCAATACGTGGATGACTACGAGCACTATAAAGATACAAGGCGCAGCTTAAAGGAATATGTAAACGGTATTGCGGAAGCTTATACATCCAGGGAAGTAAATACCATGATAAACATGGCTGACTCGCCTGATTCTGTTTATATCACTGTGTCCGGGACATCAGCGGAGATGGGTGATGACGGGGCTGAGGGTCGCGGTAACAGGAGCAATGGACTTATCACGTTAAACAGACCGATGAGCATGGAAGGAACACCGGGAAAAAACCCGGTTAACCATACCGGGAAGATATACAATTTGCTTGCTAATACTATAGCGAACGAGGTAGTGGAGAAGGTGGACGGAATACAGGAGGTATATATAAAGATCCTCTCTGAGATAGGTAGGGGTATAGACGACCCGAAGGTGGCAAATGCTCAGATTGTGCCCAAAAGCGATGTGAACTTGGGGGCAATAGAGAAGAAAGTGGAGCGGATAACCGATTCCTGGCTCGCAAACATAACAGAGATAACTGAGATGGTGATAAGAGAGGAATTGAAAACGTTTTGAAAAAGAAAAAAATTGGGGTGGGGAAAGAGCTAAAGGGAATTGTAACGGCAGCATCAATTTTTCCCGTAACTGCAATTCTGGTGCTTATTGCATTTTCCTCTTTAGCATCAGCATCTGCTGTTGGACGAACCTATGACGGAGTAGGCGGCGTGCTGACATACGAAGGGGAACTTCCAAGGGATGCAAATCGCGAGCCAAGAAGTATTCCAGTGTATGTGGGTGAAGACATTCGCTTTAAGAATCTGGCAGGGGATTACGTAGATGTCATCGTCTCCGGCGCCTATGAGGGAGATGCCGATAAGAGGTCCGGCTGCATGGACTACCCTGTGAATGCGAACAAGTCATGGGATTCAAGTGGGATGAAAACTGGCTACTTCTTCAAAGTTTTCGAGAAAGCAAGACCAGAAATCGGTTGCTGGTTCAGTCTTGAGAAACAGTCTTTTAGCTTGAAGCTTGAGAAAGATAAAGTGCAAGAGAAAGAGAAAGAGAGTTTCGACCTCTCATTAAAAACGAACAACAAGAAGCAGGGAGTGATGGAGCTCACCATCGAAGACAAGGATGGATATTCAATAATGAATGACCACGCTCAAGACATATACAAGGTTCTCGTGCATTACACGGGGAGGGAATTTGACTCTGATCCTGTTGATGCAGAAGGTATATCTGTGTATGGGATAGTGCATGATGCCGATGGTATGCTTGTTTTTAATACCTCGCAGTTGAACATGAACGCGGGTAAATATTCGATAATCCTGAAAGACCATGCAACAGAGGTGAAGGAAGATGTAGCTATAGCGATCGAGAAGATTTATCTGGAAGTTGCGTGTGATGAAGCGGTGCTGAAAGGCAATGACATTGTTATAATAATAGAGAGTTCGTTCTACGAGGAAAAAGTAGAAGTAACAGTCGGAAAGTTTTACAATAAATCATTAACTCTTGACGAAGAAGGCAGGAAAAAGGTAAAGATCCCCACAGAAGATATAGATTACGGCAGGTACAAGATAACAGTTGAGGCTCACGGCATCTGGGACACAGGATATGTAACGATAAAGAAATGTGAGACGAGCATAGAAGTGCCGGGTGTTGCAATTGTTGGTGACATCGTACATATAGACGGGGCTTCAGAGTATGGCGATTTTGCTATTTTTGTGATTGATGATGTCTTTGAAGGCGAAGCAACAATAACTGATGATGATTTCAAATGGTACTGGGACACGAGCGGCGAACTCGACGGAGGCAGGGAGATCAAGGTTTTTATATTGTGCGAGCATGTTCCATTCACAATTGGTGATAACGTCAGTGAGGACTGGCAGAGGAAAGAGGGAGTAGATGCATCGGCATCCCTATTCTTGTTTCCCCCAATGTTAAGCATGACTGTCCCAAAACACATAGCAGATAGTGATGACGTTGTAATAAACGGCATAGCTACCGGGACAGACCACGTTTATATCAGCATTATCAACTACAAAGGGGAAGTAATCTCCCCTGCAAGTGAAAATGCAAGTGTGGTAACTGCAGCGAGGACCCCTGTTGAGGACGGAGAGTGGACTGAAATTATTGGCGAGCTCGACATTGGCGATTATGCTGTGATTGCTCTTTGTGAAGGCCGAGATGGGAGAACAAATGTAATAGAAAAGGGTAAGTGGGTAATAGGTGGCGAAAACAAGACCTTAGATGAACGAGTGCTAATTCTTACTGATGGATCGGCAGGGAGTGACGATTTATTCATGCTATTCAATTTCACTATTGAGCCAGCGTATGTTTGTTTCAATCCAATTGAAAATGTTAGGATCGGAGAGCCTTTTGCGATAACCGGCAAAACAAACCGAGAATCTGGTACAGAGATCGGGATATGGGCAACTGAAGGCTCTACAATTCTGTCCGCAGTTATAACTATGGTTGAATGGCAAAATGCGGATCATGGTGTATTCACAGCTACAATTGACACTATGGGAGCTGTTCCAGGAATCTACACACTTAAAGCAGACGATGGTGAAGGAAATACCGATACAGCGACCGTAGAAATAGTTGCGCCACCATTACCGGCACCTGAAGTTTCCATCTCTACAGAGAGAAACGAATATTCGCCTGGCGATGTGATTAATACAACAGTTCGTCTATCAAATCCAACGTACGAAGCACAAAACATGCTGTTCAAATTGTATTTTGTGATCCCTACGCACAATAATTGGACGGTGATAGAGCAAAAAAAGTGGTAAGCGTGGATACTACTGCTTGGATTTATCTGCCTGGTACTGAGTCGGAAGCGAAACATCAGCAGAAATCTTTTAAAGTTTTATATAGAAACGGTAACCAAGTTCTTCGCTTTTGAGAAAAAATTAAATATGATCATGTTGTGAAAAATAAATATTTGGGAGGCGAAAAAGAAAAATATAAGAATAAAGAAGGGAAAAGAAAAGGGGTGGTGGCAGGAAGCGATAATAGGTATTACAATGGCTGCGATTATGTTGGCTTCGGTCTTTGCATTGATGATACCGATGGTGAGTGCTGAGAGTAGAGGCAATAACTTTAACTATATCGTAAAACAATCGACAGCACAAAAAGTACTTATCTGACAGAATTTACAATTTGAAGGGTTCGACGGGCCAGTGGTAATATCTAGGATAGTAAAGCCTTATATAGAGAATATATATCAGGCAGATGCTGATGACCGTATCTACAACGTAAATTGGCGAACCTCGGGGGAATATTATGTGGACTATGAAAGTCCCGACGAAACACCGCTTTCAGTCGAAGTTCCGGATATGCCATTAAAACTCAAAGTTGGTATAAAGAGGGTGTCGTCTATCGTTGTGGGAACGCCTATTAGAATAGATACCGAGGGAATGAACTTATTTCCGGAGGACGTGGTGGATCTAAAAGTAATAGGCCCCGAAGGTCAAATAAAATATGATGGGGAGAATGACCAGCAATTTACAGGCATAACGGTGTCCGATCTGAAAAAATTTGGCACAGAACTCAAAACCGATGGATGGAAGATAGGTGATTACACATTTCAGGTAAAGACCAAGTCATCAGAGGCATGTGGATTGGATGCCGCAAGCGAAGTAAAAACGTTAAAAATCAGGAAAGAAGAAATTGCTATTGAGGCAAGTACGACCTGTGTGGTTGAGCTTGAAACAGTAACACTTATTGTAACGGGTATAGCAGGCGATCAAATAAGAGTTTATGCCAGAACTTATAGCAGAGATGTGCAGTTCAAAGCGGGTTTAGATGACACTCCGGCGCCAAGACCAGTTCCTGTCCTATATAACGAGTTTAATGACACGATTGACTCAGACGGCGTGAGAAGCTATGCACTTGAATTTACCGATTCAGGAAGCTATACGATAAGGGTAGATCTTACAGGCCCAAAAGAGGTAGGAGGAATACCGAATAAACGTGTTGGGGATTATGATACCGTGGACATAACGGTATTAGAGAAAGAAGTGGCGTTTGATATGCCTGATGTAGTTGTAATTGGCGAGAAGATAAGGATACAGGGTACTGCTACTTCAGGCACGTATGTTAGCGTATATGTAAATGATACGCTGCATCCGAAACTGACAAATATCGTGATAGAAAATGGTGAATTCAGCAAAGAGGTAAAGACAACCGATGTAGGTATGGACGTACCGGGCTCAGTGAGACTAAAGGCATGGATAAATTGTAAAAAAGCAGCAGGCGAAGAGCGACCTAAAAGAAGTCCTGACGGCAAGGATGCAATATTGCTGACGAAACCTACATTGACAGCAGAACTGTCCGCAGATGCAGTTGCACTTGAAGACGACTTCACGGTATTTTGTACTGCGCAGGGGGCGACAGAAGTGACGATCTTGAGCGTATCACCAGAGGGTGGTAGTGGGAACTCACTAATAGATAAAGGTGCAAAAGGTTTATCGCTCGGGAGAGCAAGTGTATCGACTACGGATTATACATACTCAAAGAAGATGACGGTGCAGGAAGATGCTGATCTCGGTTACTATGACATCTATGTGCTCTGCACAGGAATGGATGGGGTAGGGGGCATAACTGGCGAGGAGGACTTAGAAGCTGCTTTAGATGTAAGATATAACATAACAAGTCTAACGACAGGAATTATAAACACAATGACGCAGGAGGAGATCCATGATATATTATCTGATTTGGCGAACACTGCAGGTTCTGATGATCTGATGTGGGAAGGTTGGCTAAAAGTGGAGAGGCCTTATGTATGGCTCGAGCCTATTGAGGCTGTTGCCGTTGGGGATCCACTGATTGTAACAGGGGCATCAAACAGGCAACAGGGATATCTTGTGGTTGTAACTTGCAAAGGGCCGGTAGAATTATGTCCACACATCGTTAAAATAGATGATGGAGCGTTCTGGTGTGTATTTGATACAACAGATGCAGTAACAGGGACCTACATAGTGGAAGCAGATGATTTAACGGGCGATGGTGCAACGGATTTAACAGTACGGATTGGATCTTGCAGAGTTGACGCCGTAAGAGGGTATGATGGAACACGACATTGGACAATAGAAGTATAACCTAAAAATTTTGCATACCGATAACACCTTCACCGCTTCATCACCTTCATCACTTCTTCCAACCCCCTCGTATTCACCACATCCTTCGGTTCGAGCCAACCTCTTCTTGCAGTTGCCACCCCGTATTTTATAACATCGCGCATCTGCATCGCATCATGCGCATCCGTTGAGATGGCAATGAGCACGCCGTAATCCTTTGCCATCTTGCAATGGACATCGTTGAGGTCAAGCCGACCGGGGAACGAATTAAGCTCCATGATTGTGCCCGTAGCCTTTGCCGATTCCATAAGCTGCGCCATATCCACTTCGTACGGATCCCGCTTTCCCAGGAGACGACCGGTGGGATGCGCAATTATATCCACGTTGGGGTTCTCAATCGCAGTAACGAGCCGTGTTGTCATGGTCTCACGGTCTTGCGAGAATTTAGTATGGATCGCACCCACGACCACGTCTAATGATTCCAATACATAATCAGGAAAGTCCATAGAGAAATCTGACTTTATGTCTACTTCGGATGCCGACAAAACACGGAATTTGATGCCATCATCTTCAAATCCAGTATTTAACTTCTCTATCTCCTCCTGCCTTTTCATTATTTTCTCTGCCGTCATGCCACCGGCAATACCAACCGCAGGAGAATGGTCCGCTACCGCAATATACTCATAACCGGAAGAAATAGCAGTCATAGCCATCTCTTCTATGCTGTTCTTACCATCGCTCCAGTTTGTATGCACGTGCAGATCGCCTTTTATATCGTTCGCCGCCACCAATTTGGGTATTCTATTCGCCTTAGCGGCTTCTATCTCGCCCCGATCTTCTCTCAACTCCGGTGGTATATATGCTAGACCTACACTTTCGAACACGTCCGCTTCATCCTCCCCGCCTATCCGCTCATCACCTCGGAAGATGCCATACTCGTTTATTTTTAACCCTTGCTTCATGCCCAGCTCCCTTATCTTTATGTTGTGGTGCTTGGAGCCCGTGAAGTAATGTGCTGCCGCGCCAAATGAAGTTTCTGCTACGACCCGCAAGTCCACATCTACTCCATTTAATATGATGGCTGATTTCGTGTCGCCTTTTGCCACTATGTCTTCCACACCGTCAAGACACGTAAACGCAGCCATTACCGCCTGCGGGCTATTTGAGACGACCAAAATGTCTATGTCACCTATCGTCTCACGCATCCGGCGTAAACTACCGGCAATTGTTATTTTCGACACGGAATCAAGCTTCTTCAATTCGGTTACTATTGATTCCGCACGTGGCAGCGCTTCGGAAAGCAGAACACGGCCTTTATAGCGTCTGTATTGCGCTATTCCTTTTATTATGTTCTCTTCTACTTTGGTACCTAACCCGGGAAGCTTTTCCAAGTGATGTAACTTGGCAGCTTCTTCCAGGTCCGCTATGCAGCAGATGCCAAGCTCGTCATGCACTTTTGCCGCTGTCTTCGGGCCGATACGAGGAATGGCTAAGAGCTCAAGCAAGCCTGCGGGCACTTCTTGTTTTAGTTCTATATGTTTCTTGCACTCGCCTGTTTCTGCTATCTCCAGTATCTTCTTCGCGATTGCGTCACCAACACCGGGTATTTTCTTCAATTCGCTGATTCCGCCTCGCTCTGCTATCACTTTCAAATCTTGCGTAAGCGTTTCTATCGTACGGGCTGCTCGTCTATACGCTCTTATTTTGAACGGGTTCTCTCCTTTCACCTCAAAAATGTCTGCTATTTCATCGAAAATACGTGCCATGTCGAGGTTTATCATTTTTTATTCTATCTAATTATTTTCATACATTAGCACTTAATCTTTCGGGCCTATTAGGACGACCGACTCATGGCATAACCTGTGGCTCATCCCTAATAGCTTCCATACATTCATCATCTAGAGTTAAGTCAGGATAAATCGCCCACCACTTCTTGGTGTGCCACATATACGACAAATCAATAATCGTATATGGAAAATACAGTTATTTTTCGCGTACCGCAGAAGAAGCAAAGGATTATGCTATCTACAAGTTCATCTCATTGATCAAGAGTCTTGAACGATTCTTACATGCTGATTTTACTATCAAAGCAGGGCAGCAGTATATGTTCAAAGTTTCAAGGCAGCATTATGCGCTCGTCAAAAATGTATTAGCACAGCAGTACGATAATGAAGGTAAGAAGTTGCAAGTGTATACTGCGAATGGATTATGGTTCTTAATAGACAACTCATTCAACTTGCATGAAGCGGAGACGGTGCATCCGGAAACTGCAGTTGACGACAACAATAAAGTGCAATCGTTCTTCAATTCGCTCAAAGATTATCCGTTGACCACAGACTTCATCTTGGAGACAATGAATGGGATCCAGGATAATCAGCTCCTTTTTGCGCGAAATCATGAAACACATATCCAAGCAATTGAGGAGTTAGGACTAGGTGTAAGAACGCTTACAGATTTAATTGTGAAACTAGAGAATAAATCCAAAATTCGTTAATCATTTTTTTGTTGTTTGCCTATTAATTTTTTCACGTAATTTGATTAGGTCAATTTCATACATAAACAAGACAGTGTAAAGATGATGTAAATACAAAAGGATAAAAAATATCTTCAAGAGAAATTTGATAAGATGGAGATTGCTAACGAAGAATTAAGAAAAAGTTTAGCTTTTGAACAACAGGCTCATTTTGAAGCTCAAAAACAACTCCCTCCAATGAAAAAGAGCAGGTGGA
>QENH01000121.1 GCA_003336485.1 Candidatus Methanophagales archaeon | reverse complement strand
AGTAAAAGGGCTAACTGCGATTCTGGGCGCTTTTGTGGATAACGTAACAAGATTACGGAAGGTTTCTTTTCACACCGCAGTGCCAATAATGTGCCGAAATCGGTATCTGCTGAAACTATGACGCGATCTTCAGCGGCTGCTCGTTCAAATATCTCCTCATCTGAAGAAGATTGCATTCCATAGTCACGCACATGCACCACGTCATACCCAGCGTGCCTTAGCCCTTCAGCAACAATGGGTGAGAGGGCATTATCTATCAATAACTTCATGTGATTATCGTCAATGGAAGCTCTCTCTCCGTCACTGTCTCAGCCGCATAGCGGAGTGCTTCCTGAATATCTTCACGTTCAAGATCAGGAAAGGCTTTCAATATCTCCTCTGTGCTCATCCCGTCCGCTATCATTCCAACCACTGTCGCTACGGGAATGCGTAATCCTCGAATACAAGGCATCCCTCCCATTTTCCTATGATCTATCGTAATACGTGAAAACATCATCTCCTCGCCTACTTAGTCTAAGCATTTTTTCTATTATAAAGATTCGAAAAAGCCGAAAATCTTTTATTTTCAGCAGCTGTCAATGTAATGCGCGCTGGGAGATAACCTCCAGTCTCTAAGCCTAATTTCGTAATTTCCTCTTTTTGATGTAAAAGATTCGTGAGCTAGGAAGCAAGGCAAGAATGGGCATGCTAAAAACTATCTGGGCATTAACACCGGCTAGCATTTTATAAAATTTATTTCATGGATTTCATATGCTCTTTAACCTTCTCCCAAATCTCGGGATACTTTCTTTTCAAAGGTTCTTCAAGCAATTGTGACGCCTCATTACTTATCGAGAATCTTAGCCTCTTTTAGATACAGGTTTTGAAGATGAACCGGATAGTATTTTGCTAAAAACAAATCAACTGACAAGCTATCACCACACAATATCTTTATCTATGATAGTATTCTCTTTAAAATACTATGAACGAGAAAAAAATACCCGTTTTGAATAAGCTAAAATTTTGGTAAAGAATTTATTTGCTTTTGAAATATAATTTATAATGGAAGTGTAGCGGAAAAATATAAAATCGTGTCAGAACCGAAAATCATTTTATTTAAAAACATAATATTACATCTAATGCTAAATAATCGCTTTATAAGCGGAGGCGAAACGGAGGGAAAGGTGAAGTTATGTCTATCTTAGAAAATTATAGAAGAGAAGTTGGGCATTTAACTGAAGAGAATGCTTTAGATATGGAGTTTTCCAAACTAACAATTGACGAAGAAGTGAGGGCGGTAACTAAAGAACTTGGAAGTAGGTATAGAGGTAGCGTGAGGGTTACTCACGGATTATTCTATACGGATGAAGAACTTGAAAAGACAAGACAAGAGTTGCTAAAAGTAAAACTACCATAGAAAATTCCATTCTAAGATGAAGGCATTTGACAAAGACGTTCAGGACAGGTTACAAGAGCTTACTGAGTTATACCTCATAGTCAAGGAGATAGTAATATATAGTGAGGAAAATGATCCTGAAAATAAAGCAAACATACAGGTTATTACTGAATTCCGAAACGCATTTGATCATCTTATGCGTGTATATGCAGCATATTTTGAAATAGAACGTGTTTATGATTCTGAATATGTGAAGCTCAATCTCAACAAGGCTTTTGCTCACGTGTATAGAGCAGGGTATGATACACTTGATATGACAACACTTTTTCTAAAACAATATATAGCTAAGGAATTGGAACCTTTTTCATTGAAAACAATAAACTCAGTATTCCCAGATTATTATAAAGATATACGACCTTCCATTGAAGAAATAAAAGATGAGATTGGTAAAAAAAGAGGGGAAAAAGATGTAGGTGACTCAAACTGTGAAAACTTTCAAAAATATGCCAACCTAATGAAGACGCTTAAGGGATATCACATAAAAATTCTAAAAAAGAAAAGTGCTCTTATCGAATATGAAAACAAATTAAAGAAGGAAGAAAAGGAAAAAGAGGGAAAAAACTTAATTAGAATGATACTTGCAGCGATTGCTGGAGCGATTGTTTCAGGTATTATCATATACTGGATTGGGGCCTAATTTTAATTACGGGTAGATCGACTGTTAAATTACTTCCTGGGATATTAAACAGTTTCAAAAAATATTTTTCGATATCTTCATATCCCGCTTCTTTTCAATATTTAGTCCCTTTCAACCTAAAAACCTCTTTCATATTCGCCGGTGGACCAAATGTTTCTTAGTCGCACAAGGTTTAGTATACCCTCAGAGACTACTAGCAGAATTTTCTTGCACTCCACTTGGTCTCTTCACGAGTTCGGGATTTTCGTGGATATTGCCAATGACCTGTATCAAATTGGATTGACCATTTTGCCAGTGGAAATGATAATTGGTGGCGTAGGCAATGAAGCCGTTATCAGGGTGTTCATAACCAAACGCGCCTAAATGAAAGACAACTACACGTCGGTACCACGGATCCACGAAATCAAATTGGGCGACATTGTCGCCCTCGTATATTTCCATGTTGTTCACATCACGCAATCCCGTATTTTGCATAAGTATTACAGGGTCCTGTTGTTTAAATGCGAGCAGATCAAAACCCTTTCCATCGTTCCAAAATAGCGCATTCCCTACCCTCGCTGCGTTATGTAGCATTTCACCATCAAAAAAGGCCCTGAACGTTTTTTCGGTCATTCCACATCCGCTCCGCAAAGAGGGCATACAAACCCAAGCTCGCCACCGTCTTTAAAACGGACTTCGCGCCAGCCGTTCATTTCTGCCAGCACGCTCGGTGACACATGTATGTCCTTCGTCTCTATCCATGTACCGCACATTATACACTCGATCCCGCAACGTTGCCGTCTCGCTAATCGCAGTAACATTTCGTCCCACGTCTCAGAACCTTTTCTCGCCCTCAGTTGTTCCACGGTGGAGCGATCAAAAGTTACCGTGACCTTGCCTATCCCTTTTATTGCCATTTTATCATCACGTCATATACTAGATTTAGAGTATATAAAGTTTTATGCTTGTCTACATCATAAACCATAAATCGTTTTCGAGAATATCAGAGATCTTCAGACTGATATAAGCACGTAAAGCGCTTCGGCTCCATCCAGGAACTTCGTTACACGATTCCACCTCGCTTACTTCTTCTCGGTCCGCAAGACTCATTCTGAGACTTGCTCTATTCTCTTCATCATCGTCAATCAAAATTGGTCAGAGAAACGATCGAGTTGAATCGGAGTCGCTTCGCGACCAAGCCCTTTGGGTCCGAATCAACTCAATCGTTTCTCTGTTGCCGAAAAGACTTTGTGTTGCCTAAAAAAGATCAGAGTTGAACTCTTCCACCAGTTCCAGAGTCCAACACTCATCTTTTTTTCTGTCGAACCATATAAATCGTAGTAGAAATGTATAAGCACGGTTCTATTGAGATCGTATAAGAAGTAGAAATGTATCACCATTGTGTTATTAGGCCGTGTAGCCTTCCTTCGGCTGGCGGGTAACTCTTTACTTTATTTTAGATTCGATTTTACTACCGTACTATATAAGAGGTTTGAAGTAAAGAGATACTCCGCCACCGGCTACACTTCCGTGCCTTCGTTATTTAATCGTGCTATTACAAGCCGATATCCGCCATCGAATAAACAGTGGCGATGGCGGATACCTAAGTTCTAATACTTCTCTTTCCATCCACCACCATCGTCACTACAATAGAATTATAATTTTAGATATATCAAAAAGGACAGTTAAATCTGCGTTAGGGGCTCCGTGCGTTTCCTTGTTCTATTACAAAAAAAAAAACTAGAAACGAAAAGTAAATCATGACTTAAGAGAGTCCGACTTCAACATATAAAATTAAGTTTTTTCGAGGATTTTGACGTTGAAATAAAACTATCATATATATACTTTTTGCGTAAAGTATTTATATAAGTTAAAATGGAAAGCTTTATATACTCTTTATGCTTTGGTATTATTAGGGATACAATAAAGCGGGAGCGGATGAGCGCCTGAGCGGTTTTAGGCGTGATAAAAGCAGATCGGGAAATAACCACCCGAAAAAGATTACCATTCTAGCTTACCCAGTTGGGGTTATGTATATTAGCCAAATGGGTCATATTAGAAAAGAGCAAAAGATGAAAAAGATATGAAAGATAAAGACATTGCTTTTTTGTTAGCAATACCCTTAAAGTCGGTGACTAGACTCACCGACTCAGGGAAATACAGAGGAGAAACTAAAGAAATGATATCAAGAGAACTTAGCCTCTCCGTATATGAATACGTACGGAGAGTATATAAAGGTAGTGGCGAAACGCTTGGCAACATCGCCGCACAGGCTCGAATATTCGAATCGGGCATGAACGCCTGGTATAATGAATTAGATATGATCGAAGCGGAGGACCTGATAAGATGAGCGGACAAGAAGAGCTTACCAATCAGGACCCTTTCGCCGAGGATGAAGAAGTGCCTAAAGAAAATTTGATTTCCACCGCTATGGTGAAAAAAGCAACATATCATATACATAAGCTTGCAGAGCAGAAAGGGAAGGAATACAAGGATATACAAAAGAACTGTAGGAGCCTATTTAAATATGAAAACCTTGCAAAAGTGAGCAAGGAGAAGGGGCACGCAATCATAAACAAGTTGATCGAATTGACGGGTGGAGAAGAGGAAAAGCCACAACTTCCGACAAAACCGGACGATGGACTTAAAAACAAAGGCGCAAAAGTAACCGATGATGGGACCAAGTCCAAAAAGATAGAGGAACCAAAGAACGAAGAAAAAGAGATTGTTGTGTCAGATGATGACACCGTAACCGGGACCATGAGGGAAGCAATACGGGCGGCTGTTGACATCACCATGAAAGAAGTTGTAGAGAAAGAGGTACCCGTCCAAGGTCTCGGGGGTTTCGTCCTGGAAATCGGGAAAGTTATTTTTGACGCGAAAATGGCAGAGGAGGCGAGCGGATAATGAGCGCGAAAGTGTACCGTGTCCCAGTCTATGATGAGGGAAAAATAGTCGCAAGAGTGGAGTACAATAACAATTTAGATTGGTGGGATGGTCACAATTTCACTAGTGGCTCCATTGGTCGTCATTTAGGCCTCACGCGCTTAAAAGATGGGTCATTCGTGTTAATCTATGGGACACAGTTTGAAGGAGAAACTTCTTACGCGGATATTGTTTCCGAAGAAACAGCATTTCAAGCAGCTCTAAAAAGCGGAAATGAGGAAATATTAAACAAATATTTTAAGGAAAAGCTGCAAGCGATGGATAAGTTAGAGGAGGTGGTGAGCGAGTAAATGGCAACCACAAGATTTAAAGGGGAATCTCTCCCCTTTACGGTCAATGGCTGGACACGACAATTTAAAAGCGGTATCTTTCGCGATGGCGGCACCTGGAAGCATGTAGAAAAAGTTAAGGTGATTTCTCGCGCTGGCATGGGTGTACGACTTGAAGATGTTTTTGTGCTTGCTTCTTGGGATACTGACAAGGGCGGGAACAAAACAAAAGATGGACGAAAGGGCCAGCATTTCCTTAGTCTTATGCGGGGCTCGCAAGAATTAGCTTTTGCAATCGAATCAAAAGCAGCCGCTGGGTGGCGTGTTCTCTCTTTTGATTGTCGTGGTTATTATGACGTACCAACACAAGACGAGGCACAGGGGATTTTAGCCGCTCGCAGTTGGAGGCAGTGGCAATGAGAAACGAACACGTCAAAGACACGATTAGGAAAGTTCTCGAAACTTTGAAGACCGGGAACATCGAAAAGATAGCATACGCTGTTTTTAGAAGTCAGAAGGGTTATCCTTCTGACTCTTGGAGTTTTATGAACCGTCTTATAATGTTTTGTTCTGAGACCGAAGACGCGCGAGGTATCCGGCAATGGAACAGAGCCGGGCGCAAGCTTCGCAAAGGCTCGAAGGCTCTATATATTATGGTGCCTGTCATGTACAAAACCCGCCTTACTACTACAAACGGGGAGGAAGAACAAATCAAAGAAGAGACAAGGAGAGGCTATAAATCTATCCCCGTCTTTCGGGTTGAAGATACAACAGGGGAACCACTGGAAGAGGATAATTTTAAATTGGAAATACCCGCAAATCTTGCGCAAGTCGCGGAAGGGCTCGGGCTCGAAATTAAAGCGAAACGATTCACGGGCAATGAATACGGATATTTTAGCGCTTCGAGAAAAGAGATAGCTTTGATGTCGCCAGAGTTAGACCTATACCTTCACGAGCTCGCGCACGGGGTAGACGGTAAAATTAATGGGGCCCTCAAAGGCGGACAAGACACAGACCAAGAGATAGTGGCGGAGTTAGCGGCGGAAGTTGTGGCTTACTTGTTAGGGTGTAAGCTTAACGGCGAAAGTCGCGACTATATTAAAAGCTATAGCGGCAGGTCTTGGAAACCTGTTTTCGCGCTCCTGGACCGTGTTAATAAAGTCGTTTCGTATATTGTCGATAAGGCGCAGATCGAAGAGGGGGCGGGGCCCTCTCCTGTTTCTGCACATGCTGGAGCCGCTGGAGAGGTTCTGGCAACTGCATAAAAAAGGAGGAAGAGAATATGAGTGAAGAAAAAAAAGAAAACAAAATAGTAGTTAAGGTGCTCTACGAGCTGACAGAAGAGGGGAGAAAAGAAAATCTGTTAGCTGGTCGAAGCGGGAACCAATCACAGAGCTTTGAGCTAGTCGTAACAGATTCAAAGGACCAAAAGAAAATTCTAAATTTTGCTAATGTGAATCAGCAAGGAGAGATTACGGTGCGATTATCGCCCTGGATCAACGCCAAGATTTACCATGATTCGCCGATTGTTTCCCTTAGCGACGTTCTAGGTGCAATTGACAGACTCAACACAATGAAAGAGCTGGATATTCAAAAGTTGAGACAGCAACAAATGGAGGAAGAGGAATGCAAAAAGGAACGGCAAGAAGTCATCACGAACTTTGAAGCATTGGTGGAAGAGAAAAAGACCATTATCTCCAGCTGGGGATTTGATCTCTATCTCATAGATGGCAGCTCCTTTCCTTGCAATGACCACAACAACAAGAAAAAAGCTATCGAAATCCTGCGAAACGTAGATGAACGCGAAATACTGAGGAACGTCATCGAGAAGCAGAAAGAGGAAATAGCAGCGCTTGAAGCGAGATCAGATAAGACCGAAGAAGAGATCGTTACAAATTTGTGGAAGAACGAGAAAACTATCACGATTGAGTACCCTCATGATATCGTTCTTAGCGTCAAAGCGGAAAGCGAGGATGATGATGAAGGGGGATATTAATTCTCTCATGCTAAAAAAGATGGATCGATTAGAACTAACAAAAAAGTCGAAGGACTTGTTATATCACCAAAACAACGCTACAGGAATCGTCTTCATAAAGACAGGTAAATCTGAAATATCTAGCTTTGCATTTTATCGCGCTAGAGACGGTGTATTTTACCTTAGTGACACATTAGGACCATTTGAATTGGCGACACGACTAGAGGAGCAAGCTGAAATGATACCGAAAGAGGAGGTGCACGAATAAAATGGAATATGAAATAGTACCACCAAAAGGCGAGCCGACATTCTGCGAAAGCTCAGGTAATCATAAAGACTGTGCACTATGGCGTGAGTTCTTCGCTTCAAAGTGCGTGATATGTGGGCAATTATTTGAACCAGGACAGCGATATTATCAGATAGAACCAGGACGAAAGCTTAAGACTGAAAGAAGATGGATACATGCTACTTGTGCAGAGGAGGCGAGCAAAATATGAAATCTAATGGCTTACCCCCTAGGCTCACCCCTAAATCACCCTCATTCTTTGAACTCAGGCAAGGGCAGAATGTATTAGCTTTTGCGTATGTCGTGGGTGGGTCATGGCGTGTTTTTGCGGCTGATATAGACAGTTACTTTGAAGAGACAACAAGGGACGACGTACCGGGGCGGTTATATGAAGCGGCTGTTAGTCTACTGAGAAAATCGGAATAAAAAAAGATGTGTAAAGAAGAGCTTAAAAACGACCTGCTTGGCTTTTTAATACTATGCGCAATCTTCGGGCTGATTTGCCTAGCGTCAGAGCTTAAATCAGTTACACCACTGTTTTGCTGCGTTTTTTGCATAAACTGGCTAAAGGGAAGCTTTGGCATCGGTGGGGGGAGGGGGAGTGATACCCCTTAATATTTTTTATGGATGTAATTTAGATGAAAAAAAATAGGGGTGATTTTGATGGTTGAAAAACGTAAGCTGAAAATTGAAGTGGCTTTTGACTGCGCTATCGTTATCAAAGACGAGGAGGGCAATCCCATTACATATGAAATGAAATTTGATACCGCTGAAGACCTAGAAACCCTCGCATTTGAGTCGATCGATGAGTCAACAGGAGGGGGGCCTTTTCACTCTGGCGTGAACACAGCAAACAAGAAGTTGCGTGAATACGTCATAGCGGCGATTGAAAACGGAGATATAACCTTAAACCCTCAGTATGAGGAGGCGGGAATCTACTACGCAACCTATCAGCATTCTGACGGCAAATGGCAAGCAACAGCCGTCTTTGAGAACAGAGAGGTGGCAGAGGATAGTATGAAGTTTCACGCGCAGGGGCGACCTTTCATTATTTCGAAATCCGAAGAAGAGCTTGAAGAAAAGAAAAAGAGGGGCGATTGAGCTCCTCTACAATTTTTTACTTGCACAATCGAAAGCTTTTTATTATCATAATTAATTATTCTTAGTGGGCAAGCTGCTCGTCCACTAAAACAAGGATTGAAACAAACTTGAATTAAAACTCAAATCGAGTTGCAAAAGGCAGCTTGCCTGTCTTTTTCGCATCAAACATTAGAGGGTCTTCATTTTCCCTATAACCCTTCATCACCCAAACCTAATGTTGATATTCTATGAATAACACAGCCGTAATGTCACGCCTTGAGGTAGAATATCAATTTCCCATGCTCGCTTCGCTCACCCAAGCCTAATGATGTGAGGTTTTCTTTTTTGCCCGCCCTCCCCAAATCATAGCAATAATGGTGTCTTTCCGGGGGAGTTCCTCCCCCTCCAAGACTATACTATTACTGCTACTCGTCACATCATTACCTCTTCTTCATCTTTCTTATCCAGTTCCTGTGTCTTCACTTACGACCATCACGCCTGCACTAATTTCTCCCTCTCTCTCGATGTTTACTATTATCTCTGTTTTCTTCGCTCCTACAAATTCTCCTTCTCTGATTTCATTGTTCCATCATATTCACAAACTAAATCATTTTTTTCTGCCCATGTAAAATAGCGATTTATGACGCCTCTATCGAAGAAACGCCCTAAATCGCTCTTTTTCCTTGTATTAACCGTATCTCATTCTTCCTCCTTCTTGGACGTTGTTTCAGGGGGTTAAGGGGGATGTGCCCCCTTCTTAAAGGCTCGGCGCAAGGCGAACCAAGATTACTGGCGTTGAAGGCCGCGACAAAGTTGGGACGAAAGAGTCGAAGCCTCCATGATTTCTCGACTTTACGTTGCTCTTCTTTGTGCGTCTCCCTCTATCGCCATGACAACTCGCTAATAAATCGTTTTACCCCTCGTTTCAGGGATCATAATATTGAGTGTATCAGGATCATATTATAGAGGACATCAAGTTAGCGGTCAGAAGCCCTTCCGGAGTCTGGCGGATAAACCCTACTTTCTTTTTGTTTTTATTTCAAACTGTCAAGACAGAGTCTTGACGAAAAGTAGGGATTATTCCGCCACCGGGCTTCCCGAGGTGACCTCTCGCTCTGACCTGGTTCCCTTCCTCTCTCTGTTTACAACTAACATTATTTTTTTTACTCCCTCGCGTCAACTAAAGGAGTAAAAAAAATGGAAAATGGAAAAAAATTGGGTAAGATGAGATTTGATGTAGAATGTGTAAAGAAAATGTTGGTAGATTGTGGTTTTGTATTTAGTGTTAGAAGTTATAAATTAGAAAATTGTGATGTGTTAGTAGATGGTGTTGGTGTATGTAGGAGAAGTTTAATAAGAGAAGTTAAAAAAATTGATGATATTAGAGATGTTAGTGATTTTAGTGGTTTTAATAATTTAAAAGAATGGTTGAAGGTGATTTTGAGAATGTATAATGGTAAGAGTAAGTATTTGTATTTGGTAGAAAAAGTTTCCGGAGCCATATAATTAGTCCATCCTGATTTTTCTATTCCACATCTCAACACTCAGCCCATATATGGACCATAAAAAATGATGTTTACTCTTCGTTCCATCCTCCTTTTTTCTGCTCTCGTTGAAGATATGAGTTGACTAGGTCGGAATAGAAAAAAGAAGGAGAAATGTGCAGTATTCTATTTTTCCCATTATGATAATAACTAAGTATTCAACTTCGTTACAGCTGTTTACTTCCGGAACTGCAACCGTCTCTTACGTTTCATTTTTTCTATCTCTCAGATAATAGCTGCTGTATTTGCTAATGTAGCAATTACACCTAATTAAGAAGTTACTAGTCGCCAAAAAATTGCTCTATACCTTTGGCATTCAACCCCCTTTGCTTCATCTCCTTTATAAATTCATCCTTAGTAGAAACCTCATCCGGAACGCTTTTTGTTTTCCTTCACTCGATCTTCCATTCCAAATACCTGCGCCATACACTGAACCAAACACGGGCAATCGAATCAATCGCATCTGAAATGGAGGCTACACTAAACTCGTCAAAGGAAATTCTGCCCAGAGATTGCCAATTTGTCCGCGTCACATTTGTATGATCGTACTCAGTGGCTACAAAACAATAAGAAAGAAGATAAGAATACTGGCATATTGCGCTCATAAAATCCCATACGTTATTGTTATCCTTACCCCAGGATAGGACGAATCTCCTATCTCGTAGTTCATCTTCCACGGTCTTTAGAATTGACGATTGATAATCTTGATCTATGCCAGACCCCTTTGCCCTCGAGGGATAACCATCACGATCATAGAAAAATCGGTCATTATCTTCATCGACTGGATAAAATCTCTTGATCTGGTCCTCCCATTTGCCTTCTATATAGCCATGCAGGTCCATACCCTCGGAAAATCGCCTACTGTCGCAATGGAAAGGCATATGCGCATCTGCTACATAATGACTTAACATGAAAAGTAATAACGCTATGTGGTTTGCCGTGGGCGACACCGGTGACCCCTTATCCTCACTTTCCTGTATCTTTAGATCGTCTATCACTGATTGCGCGATTGATTCGCAACGATCAGGTAAGTTGTCTACCGCATCAACCGTGAATGAGCTCTTTCTTAAATCTGATTTCTCACCATACTGATAATTTAAGTATGTGGTTGGAAGCTGTTTGAATTTATTCTCGGCATCATCCGAAGGCGTAAGCTTTAGCACATGGCTATTTGCCATATCTTTTATTACTGCATCCGGATACCATGCGCCTTGTGCTACATCGTCCTTATGATCTTTGAACCAGCCTATAAGGTCATTTGCATACGCTCTATTTCTATCGGATAGTTTCGTTTCTTCCAGCCTCTTTATCGCCATAAAGGCTAACCAAGCATGTGTAAATTTCTTCATAATTAAATGCTCCTCAAAATGGAAAAATAATCTACTCTTATCATCCCAACTGTTTTCATGTTGTTTCGTATGATAGTAACGGGAATGCTATCGTATTTCGGAATGCCCACAGCCCTTGTCGCATTTTCGTGGTGAAATATCAAATGATCGCCTTTGTGCCTCACAAAAAATCTTTCAGTGTCCCAAGTTTGGCAGTTTCTTCCAGTTGTATCACTATAACCTCTCTCAAATTCTTCTTTGCCTCTTGAGGCGTATGGCCACAACTCGCGACATCCAATTCAGGACAATACGAGGTGAACATGCCCCCCTCTTTCCACATTTCAACGGTGGCAATTATTTTTTTCACGATTAGCCCCCTCTTTCACTATTTGAGTTTATTTTTACACATTATATATCTTTCTAATCTTTCATCAATATCTGTCTTAGGCATCCATGTACCCAGTTCCAACTCATCTTTGTCTTGTTTTAGGTTGTGTCAAGTAGGGCTCATAGTCAGCCTA
>QENH01000122.1 GCA_003336485.1 Candidatus Methanophagales archaeon | reverse complement strand
TGTTGGTATATAAGCTTTTCGATAGTTTTTTGTTTTCGGTTATACTCAAGAGTTGCAAAGATCTCGACTTAGCCGCATAATGGCATAACGAAAGCAAGCAGTAGAAGCCTTGGTAAGAGGAAGGGGGGGGGGTGAGGTGGATACGTAAGGACGAAAATCAATTTCTTTTTAGTTATTCTCCTCTTCTCTCCTCTTTTGCTATGTGTGGAAAGATGCACTTGTAAGAAGGCGATGAAGAAAGGGGGCTATGAAAAGGTGCGGAATACAAATCTCAAGTTTTATCCTATTTCAAACCAAATGTGTTGTTCTGTCTCATAGATAATATGGTAGAACATATCATTAATTAGCATATACCGAAAACTTTATATAACCCTACATCTAAACTACTAGAAATAGAAGAATAGGAATATAAAATAAAAAAAGGAGGTGAAAACGAAATAAAATGAAAAAAAGAAACATAACTATTGGAGTTGCGATTGCAATAGTGGCTCTTTTGTTTGCGGGTACGGGTACTGCATTGGCGGGTAGGGCGACTGTTAATGATCTCTATTTCCTTCAGGAGTCTATGGTAGAAGGAACGGGTCTGGTTATGGTGGATAAGGATATAAGTACAATGCCTTGGAATCCCGCCCATAATCTCGAGACAAATCTGCACATTCATGGCTGTGGCGACTATGAAGTAGACCAAGTGATAAAAGTAGTGACTGTGAGAGAATATAACACGTCATCTGGGAATTTCACCCGGAACGTGAGTCAAACGATAGACTACTGTGAAGATGCGGAGATGACATTTAAGCCTGTGTCTATTAAGAGTGGAAGCATGACCTTGATCGATGACGAAAGTTCAATTAAGTGGAAAGAAGACCTGTGCATAAAGAATTATCAGATTAACACAGCAATGCGAGCGAAATATACTGATGCCGATTACATTAAGAAGACGATCGTGAGTAATGTGACCTGCCTTGAGCCAACCAAATCTGATGATAAGTGTGATCCTTGGAACAATAAAGAGACGGTTGTGCCTGGGTGTGGACTTGTGAAGATGGACATCCTTTCTACTGTAAGCGGTGCAAGTCACGTTGGTGTGATAGTTAGAGACATGGATGATCCCCACATAACGGTAATACGAGTGTCGGAGGACTACATAGGTAACTTCACCCTAGAAAAGAAAATGAAGGTGAAAATGGTTAAGACAGGCACATCTAAGGACGATGGGGATGAGTGGTTACCCTGTCCCTGGGAAAGTGACTGGACCTGCGCCGGGGATTGCTAGGCAAAGAGTAGAGCCTCTGCTAGAGGCTTCTTTTACTTTTTTGGACAGAGCGAAGGAAATAGCAGTGGTATAAAAGGAGAAAAGATCATTTCTATAATATGGTCTTGCGCTTTTGTGGGGCGCTATACAAATACCCAACGAAATAAAATAAAATAAAATAAGCGAAAAGGAGGTGATAAGAAAAGAAATGAAGAAACAGAAAGTAATAGTCCTGTTTGCGATTGCGCTCTTATTGGGTGTAGTGGTAGGCGGTGTGCAGACAGTGGCAGCGGGGATGAATGTGGCTACGTACACGGATGCAATAGCACAGCCGATAGACGTCGGTAAAATCAGATTTGTGAGCAATCCGGTGAATGGCGAGTGGGCAAAAGGTACCAAATTCGCGGGGCATTCAATGGAGATTATGTTTTGGCAGAAGCAGACAAAGTATTTGATCGATATACACTTAGATGACTCCGGATACATAGATGACGTGAGTTTTCGCCGGTGGGGCAGTGGTATAACCGAGATTCCTGATGCACTTGCAAGCCAATCATTAGCGAAATTGCCGGCGGGGCCTCAGCCAAAGCTGATAACGGAAGCGGTGTTCAAGGATATGATAAATGCTTTGGGTCCCGTAGACACAAGACAAATCAACTTCGTGGGCAATGCCAAGCATAGAGAGTGGACAATTGGTTCCAAGCCGAAAGCTACAAACTCCGTTGGCAGTGGTAAACCTAGCAAAGGGGTAGTTGGTGTGCCAATTGCACACGGTAATACGCTGATATACTGGAACAAGTATACGAAGTGGTTAATCGTCTTGAAATTGGATAGCGATGGCAACGCGAGTTTCGTTGATTTCGCGTTGAACAGTAGGCATAACGTAAAGGTGATTCCACCAAGCCTTGCTGACGAAGCACTATCTAAGTTACCGATACCAGGAACAAAAGCGCCTTAAAGGGCACAAACGATAGCTCCTGTAAGGAGCTCTTTTTTATTTTTATTAAATGTATTTATTATAACTTTATTGCGGGTGTGAAGATAAAGATGAAAGCGAAAAAAGGGAAGGGCGTTATTGTTATAGCGGTATTAGTATTTTTGTTTGCAGCTTTCGTGCTGCCTGGCATTGCGGCGGCGACCTGCAATTGGTTTGATACTAGTGGGTATGGAGTTGTAGATATTACTAGAAAGTTCGAGAATTCAGGTCTTTATTTGATCGGGAGAGTGCAGGGTGAAGGCTATTACTTAGGTAGCCAGCGCGTATATATGGATAGTAATACTACCATGCTCTCTTCAAAGGAGTGGGCCCATATTCAGTCCAAATCAGGCAACTTTAGTTATGGGAACACCGGTAAGAATTATAAAATAGGCGCGGTAGCTTGTGAAAGTTTCTCGGACATACAGTATCTGGATACGGATACTAGTTATGCAATGGATAATAATTCATTCTCCATGTGTACTAACTCATACATAACCGGGAAAGCGCATTTCGGCTTCGCTGCAGTAGACCCGCCAGGGGGTGCAGGTGCGAGTGCTGGTGGCGGTGGGGCAACCGTTTATGGGTCTGAGAACTATTGGGGTGACTTCCACATCAATAATCATATAGTAATTGGTGGCGGAGGCGACTGGCTGGGGATACCGTGAAAAAAGCAAAAGTCAAAGTTCAATAGATGGCGATTATAAATAACCGTAGCATAGATGGCGTGTCCACTTCAGGCCCTCGGCGTATCTTTATATGGATTATCGCCTTCTTTACTTTTGAGACATGCCGCAAAGAGATACCGTAGCGCTAAAAAAAGTGGTGGTAGTACTTGCACTATGCCTCTACATATCCGCTTTTGCTGTCGTAATGCAGGTTAGTGGCGCGCTATCTTCTGTCGTTATAACAGATGTGGAACCAACAGAGTTCCATCCGGGCGAGACAAAGGATGTTGTTTTGACGGTGAAGAACAATGGCGGAAGAGATGCGAGAGATGTGAAGTTAATATTTGAAGGCACAGAATCAGTATCCCTCATTGGACCTACTGTAGCACAACTAAACATGCTGAACTCGTGGAGCGAGAAAGAGGTGAAAATTACAGTTCACGTGAATGAAGGTACACCAAATGGTGTCTATCCCTTATCTGTCGAGTGTTTCTGGGATGAGTATTATTTTGATCCCCAGGAGGGACCTGTATCCAGGCCGAACAGGTTTATTTATCTTCCCGGATATAATCCGGTCGGAATTGAGCCAGTGAAACTGGGTATTTCTTTCAGCGTAGAAGGGGATGTGATATTGAATGTTGGAACTGTTGATACGGATCCAACAGAAATAAGACCCGGGGATAGAGATCTTAAAATAACGGCAGATATAGAGAACAGTGGAGAGGCAACAGCAAAGAATGTAGTGGCGACTTTGCTCTGCAGTGAAACGGAAGAATTCAAGCCTTCTCGATCGGGAACGGACCGCTCGTACCTAGGTATGATGAACGCAGGCGATTCAAAACCGGCTACATTCTATATTGATGTTGCAGAGAATGTAGAATCGGAAACGTATAACATCCCGCTGTTGATACGATACCTAGATGAAGATGATGAATATAAAGGCATATTGGGCGTATCTGTATTAGTGAAGCCAAAGCCTGAATTTGAGATCGTCTCTTCTTATACCGTGCCCGAGCGCATAAGCGCTGGCGATCACGTTATACTGCATGTAAGAGTCCGGAATGTGGGTTCTGAGGAAGCGGAATCTGTTAACGTTCGGGTAACAGGCGAAGCGGAAGTGCCCTTTGATTTCGCGGTGAAGAGCGATCATGCCGGTAACTTGAAGGTGAACGATACCGGAGACGCGATATTGGAATTCGATGTGGCTAAAGATGCTGCGAAGAAGATATATCCTCTGGGTCTGGAGATACGGTGCGTTGGGGACCGCGACTTAGGCGATGATAAGGTATATACCTTCGACAAGCAAATCCAATTGGAAGTGGCGTCAAGCAGTTCTTCTATCCCTGGGTTTGAGTGTCTTTTCGTTTTAATCGCTCTTATTCTTACTTTCATATTGCGAAGAAAGAGAGTCTAAATCATCATGCTCTCCCCTCCACCTCTCTCCCCCCTCCATAATCAAAGATAGGCAAAAATGACGCTAAAAGGAAAGAATTTTGCAAAAAGGTCAAAGAGTTCTTCTCCACTCCAAGGTCTGCAGGGTAAACGGATAATCATAGCAGTTCTGATAATAGCAATATTCGCAATTTCGGGTTACGCTGCGATAGTGCTGCTTTCTCATGATAACCTAGAGAAGCCTGCTTCCGTCTTGCAAGAGCGAGTAGCGAGTAAATTCGGCGGTGAGGAAACGATATTTCTAGCTGTTTGGCTGGACCGGGAAACAAGCGCAAAGAACATTCCCTATGATATACGGGACCCCCGAGTAATAGCATCGCTAGTGGAATTACATGCGCTGCTTAAATATGAAACAGATATTGAAAAGGTAGAGTCAGTTGCCATTGCGTTTAAAGAAAATGTTCCCGGCGATTTAGAAGGCGTAGCAGATGTTTTGGCTGCATCCTTTTCTGATTTAGACGAATTTATTAACCGCGATTTCAGCATTACGCTGATAAAAGTAAGTCCTATTGCGGGATTAAGTGAAGCGAAGATGGGGGAAGTAACAGAGATAATACAGGGAGATATTGATTCTATTACAAAGCCCGCAGGTGTTAAATATATGATAGCCGGTGTTGATCCCCAGACCTCAGAACTGATAGCGGATCAATTCCCCGGTAGCGTACGCAAGTTAAACATCGTAGTGGAAACAAAGCCAAGATTTGCGCGATCCGAAGAGATAAGGGATGTCCGTGATCCGGAGGTGTTGAAATATGTTGATTTGCTATCAAAGCGAGCAAAGCTTGTTGATGGTGTTGTGGATGCCCATAGTGCGGCAGATATTATAAAAGAGGTGAATGATGGCAGGATACCAAAAACGTTGAGAAGTGTCATGTCGCTCTTAGAGGCGAAAAGTGAAGTGAGTGAGCAAAGGATATGCGAGTATATTAGCGACGACTATTCTATGACGCTTGTACGGTTGAACATAGAAGATGATGCAGAAGCGGAGGAAATAGTGGAAGAGCTAAAGGAAGTAATTAATATCGGGAGACCCGCGGGGACATCTGTGGCTATTGCTGGTGATCTTGTGGTTTGCTAAACAATTACTTATCCTTTACCCAGAACGGTAATAAAGACCGGTCCTCTTATATCTACCTTCTTCTTCTTCGATGTGATAGATCGCATCGCTATGTCTTCTACCTTTATATTTATATCCGCTCCGCTCCGCACTATCTTTACCTGCACCTCTTTTTTATCTATATCGCCCGCTTCCTCTATCTGACGAGCGGCAAAAGCGGCAAAAGCATCTAAAAATCTTATGTCCGTTGGTACACCCTCTTCAAATATAGCTTTCCATTCCTTCTTCCTCGGTATCCCATATATAGACCCTTCATGCACGACTATTTCATTCAGAGATGCAGGGCCACATAAAAGCGTGTTTTCTTCGGGCTCTGTCACCCAGACTTCAATATCCTGTCCGAATAGTGGACCCTGATATGCGAGGAACTCACAGGGTGATTTCTCTTTTCCTCTCTCTTCGCAGACTCGAACGATACTTTTTGCGATTTCCGCTCCTTCCGCCGTGCTCGGTGTCTCCGCCAGACTGATCATCCCCGCGATTTCCATGTCGCTCAATTCCCAGGGTGCATAAAATTGTGGGTATGTTAAAGCCCTCATATCCTGTGCATCCTGCAATATCATCGCTAATCGCTCTACGCCCAATCCGAGATTTACTACAGGGTATGGGATTTCATACTGCGCCAGTGCAGTGGGCGAATAAATCCCAAAAGTGGCGACTTCCACCCATCCTATCCGCGGATGATAACAGAAAACTTCCGTCTGCGTCTCCGGCATGTAATATTTCGACCGTTTCTCGTCCTTTTGGAATCGCATTTTTACAAATCCTAATTGCAGAAGCAGCCCAGTGGCGAGGTCCTTGCCATCGTCTATGCTCACATCCTCGCTGCAGAAGACACAGGATGCAGAATGGTAATTCCGTAGCCGTATTTCGTCCTCTCGCTGCTCCCTTCTGAAGCACCTGTCCACGGAGAAGAATTTTATCGGTAATGGCTTTTTATTCCAGACTTCAGCAAGAGTCAAGAACCAGCCGGAGGTCATGTGGCTCCGCAATGTGCTTTTGGAAGGTACAGGCGCGAGGTTTTTTAACTCTGGAAAAACCGCCTCAAGCACTTTCGTTACTTCCATATCTGCAACATCCAGACTATTTGCCACTTCATATACTAGGTCATCGCCGTCTATTTCGCCCTTTTTATAGCTGTGCAGTGTATTCTTGAGTGTGTCTATTTCATCATTTGTGAATGGTTTATCAAAGTACGAGTTCATTTGATCCACTCGGTCATCAGAAATGCCAATGTCCGGTCGAGGCAAGCCAGCGAGATAATAACAGCGATCTAGGACCGCAAGTGCCTCTTTACCAAATTGCTTCTTCACTTCCGCTTCATCTATCGTTATCGGATTCATGACTTCCTCGAATCCAAGCCGCAGATACGCCTCTCTTAACTTTTGGATCGTTTCAAATATGGGATGCGGCTTACCATAGCGTAACCGTAGCAAAGACCTTGGATGGCCTTCGTTTACTCGCCTCTCATCTGCATATTTTGTTCCCGCCATCCATGCGGCTTCAAAATCATTGCTCGTATCTTCTCTTATCTGTTTAGGGTTGAATTTCATGTTCCTTTACTATAGTTCTTTATGATGGTTATTAATATATTCTAACATATCTGCATCTGCAACAGCAACCCTGACATCCTCCACAGACAAAGGGGCTGCCACGGTAGAGGCAAAGGCGGAATTCTTGGAGGAAAGCACAACCGTTGAATTTTTGCGCTCTACATAAAGCTTTTTGCTTGCAAAAAAGGATTTTATATTCTTATTCCAAGAGATATTAATAAAGATTATGACTCTTGATATTGGTATTAACGCGCTATCCGCATGTATCGCGGTGATATTGACGGCAATGACGCCTGTTGGCGAACTCCGTGCTGCTATACCTCTTGCAGTAGGTTATTATAATATGGGCTATGCTGAAGCTTTTGTCCTTTCCGTAATAGGGAATATGCTACCTGTAGTACCGTTACTTTTTTTTCTCGGCCCTGTTTCAAATTGGCTGCGAAGATACGCTATCTTCGACCGGTTCTTTACTTGGCTTTTCGCACGAACAAGGCGACATGACAAGAGGATGGACAAATACGGTGCTCTGGGACTGATACCTTTTGTTGCCATTCCTCTTCCCGTGACGGGTGCATGGACGGCTTGTGCAGTCGCATTCGTCTTCGGCATTCGCTTCCGATACGCATTTGTTGCTATCTTCACGGGTGTGATAATAGCGGGTATAATAGTAACGCTATCTTGTATGGGCGCTTTGGGTGTGATGGATGCTTGATATTTCAAGGAAATAAATTATTGACACAGATTAACGAGATTGACACAGAAGAAATCAAATCAGTGTAAATCGGTGTCTTAAAACAAGATAGCTACTTCTTTTTTTTCTTAAATAACGATGGCAAATGTATCACATACGAGCCTTTCTCCTGCATCTCCATTACTATCTCCTTCCGCTCTAACAACGCATCCAGATTGAGTTCGTATATGCCCGGGCTCAAAATCTTTAAGCTTTCTATCTTATCCACTTCTAAGGGTACTGTATCGTCTACTTTTAGCCGGTCCACCAAGTCCGTTGTACTTGCTTCTTTTCCCTTCCTTATATAGAGGAAAAGGTTCCCGCCACACTCAGGACAGCCCTTTAACATCTCTTCTGTTATCTTTTCGAATTCCTTACCACATTTCAAGCATTTATGCATCTTTATTTTAAGAATTTCAGATTGCGGAAATGATCGCACTTATTAAGTCTTTATCCTTCTTCGTCGTGTGCATCACCTTCGCAGGACCTACAACTGTTAGTCTTGTCTTCTTTCTTATATTCAAAAATCCCTTTTTCGACGGATATCCACTCATTTCTATGCCAGAAAAATCATCGTCCACCTCCGTCATTGTCAGCTCTATCAGTTTCATCTGCTCCTCTGACGTTAGACCGCCTTCCAACACCACTATATCTCCTGACTTTACTCCGTCCAGTATAAATCTTAACTTCTCCGTCGATGACATCGAATTTATTTTGTCTTCCGAAATCACATTCATCTTTATTTCCATCGTGTAACCCCCTCACCGGAATCTCCGCGCCATTTCCTCATATAAGTCCACCATATTCTCGCCCTTCAGTGCTGATATTGGTATGACCGAGTGCTGCGGGAACGCATTTGCTATCCTCTGTGGCGAGGCATCCACAAGGTCTACCTTATTCGCAGCGATAATAATAGGGATACCTCTTGCTTCCATGTTCCCGATGATGACAATATTAGTTTGCGTATACGGATCTTCAGTAGAATCCATAAGTAGCACAATGCCGTCAATATCGTCGAGCCATTTTATTGCCTCTATAACGCCCTCTGTCGCCTCTTTCGCTCTTTTTTTCGCCTCGTCCTCTTCCAAACCATAAGCCATAAACTCATGAAAATCTATCTTTGTAGCTAATCCCGGCGTGTCAACCACATCCAGCTTCAGCTTCGCTTTTCCTCGCTTTTGCTTTACTTCTGACTCGGAATTCAAATCGGAGTTTGGATCCTCCAATGACTTAGCTTTCAGGTCTATGATAACACCCGCTCTCCTGACTGCTCTTCTTGTCTCATGGGGTACCTCTGTGGCAGTCCCCACATCTTCGTTCTCATCTACAAAAGTATGGACTATTCTATTTGTCAAAGTGGTTTTCCCGGCATTCGGCGGTCCGTAGATGCCAATCTTCGTCGTCGCCTTCCGGAAAAGCAAAGCTCTCCTTAGCCGTGTTAAGATGCTCTTCCATCTTCTCTTCGAGTTCATCTCTTCTTCCATCCTCTCTTTTTTATATATTTAAATCTTTCTACTCGATTGATGATACTGCCAAAAAAGATTTGATTTATAATGCATTATGCCTTACTCTTTCATTATACATAGTAAGTTATTATTAAATTTAAATATTTCGTAAGGTGGGGCTAACAGCCGAAGAGGAGGAAAAATTGTATAAACCTGAAGGTACAGAAGAAGTAATCCGTGTGCGTATTCCGGATAAAAGGAGAAGGGAAGTGTTAGCGATAGTAGAGAAGATGTTAGGCGGGCGAAGGGCAACAGTGCAGTGCCTAGATGGGAAAGAAAGGATGGCTAGAATCCCGGGCAGATTAAAGAGAAGACATTGGGTAAACGTCGGAGACGCAGTAATAATAGTTCCCTGGGACTTTCAAGATGAAAAGGCCGACCTTATCTACCGATATAAAAGACCACAAATGGAATGGTTGAGAAGGAAGGGCTATTTGAAGTAGAGAAATGGCTAAAGCGGGAAGAAAAGCCATTACCTAAGGGCAAAAGAAAGAATAAGGATTATCGTGATAGAAAAACCGAGCTATCTGTTCTTGACATTCCCACGTTGGAGACACTATATAAATTCAGGAAGCGGGGATTATTAAAAGCGTTGGGTGGTCCTATAAGTAGCGGTAAAGAAGCGGTTATATTTCATGCTATTGGTGCAAAAGAGGAGGAGTTAGCGATAAAGATCTATAAAGTGAGCACCTCCAACTTCAATGTCATGCTTGACTATATTATTGGCGATCCGAGGTTTGAAAAGATAAAGCGAGACCGAAGAAGTATCGTATCGGCATGGGCACGGAAAGAGCTAAAGAATCTCAAGAGAGCTTTTGACGCCGGGGTTGAAGTACCAAGACCAATAGCTATAGACAATAATGTGCTGATTATGGAGTTTATAGGTCGGGACGGGGTAGCAGCACCAAGATTGAAAGATGTCCCTGTAGACATACTCAAAACTGATTTTGGACTCGAAGAGCTCTTTCTTCGCATCATTTCCTATATTCAGATCATGTATGAGAAGGGGACGATGGTGCATGCTGACCTAAGCGAGTTTAACATATTAATGAAAGGGTATGTGGAGCGCGAATTTGAAGGCGCTGACGTTGAGATAGAACCGGTAATAATAGATATGGGGCAAGCTACGCTTTTGCAGCACCCTAATGCCGATGCCTTCCTACTACGAGATGTGAGAAATATCGTTACCTTCTTTAACAAACTCGGCTTAGATTGTTCATTCGATGATATGATCCGGCTGATAAAGCGATAAGATCATCATTTTTATAGCAATGAAATGAACGGTAAAGAGAAAATAATAGAGTCTGCTGTATGTCCTTTCTGCGCCTGTCTATGCGATGATGTGGTCATTTCGGTAGACGTAGAGCGAAACAGAATAAAAGAGATAAGAAATGCATGCACCTTCGGCGTTGAAAAGTTCTTATCGGTAGAGAAGACCGAGCATAGGCTAAATGGGCCAGTAGTAAACGGTAAAGAGACAGATTATGACAATGTAATAGAAAAGGCGGTGGATATACTAAATGCTGCGAATAAGCCCCTTATCTATGGGCTTGGCAATAGCGGCTATAACGCTCAGCGGGTAGCGTTAGAAATAGCGAAGCTAAAGAAGGGCGTATATGACTTCACGGAATCAATATGCCATAATCTCCTGTATATGGAATTATTGAAGAAGTACCCTTTTTATTATGCTCTGCTGGATGAGATAAGAGACAACGCCCAGGTGGTCATTTACTGGGGCGCTAATCCCATTGTGTCGCATCCAAGGCACCTTTCCAAGTACTCGGTATATCCGGTTGGAAGGTATGCAATGAAGGGTGTGATGGATAGGGAACTGGTTACTATTGATGTGGTAGACAGCGAGTTGAAGAAGATTTCGAGATGGTTCTTGCGGGTGAACCCGGGAGAAGATGCAGAAATAGCGGATATTATGCGGCGGATGGTAAAAGGCGAGTCGTTAGAAGAACGGATAACGGGTGAGGTGGACATAGCTACACTAAGGAAAATGGCAGACCGGATGAAGAAGGCATTTTACGGTGTTATCTTCGTGGGTCTTGGTGTCTTATCAAATAAAAACGGCTCAAAGAGCATTGAAGCGATTTTAGCTCTGGTGGATGCGCTAAACAAAGAAGGCGTGAATTTCGTACTGTTTCCTATGAAGGGGCATTTTAATGTGCTCGGTGCAGTGAATCTCTTGTTACGTGAGACCGGTTATCCATTTGGCGTGGATTTCTCTCGTGACACTATCTTTGAGCCGGGAAAGACAACTGTTTTGGATGTGATCGCACGGGGGGAGGTAGATGCCGCGTTGATCATAGGTGCGGACCCTTTTTCTTCGTTCCCTATGGCGATCACGCGGAAATTGTGCGATCTGCCAATAATCTTGATAGACCCTTTTGAAACACCGACTACGCAGTTCGCATCGGCTGCAATTCCCACTGCAATTACTGGTGTCGAGACGGCGGAGATAGCGTACCGGATGGATGGTCTCCCGTTGAAGCTCGAGAAAATCGTTGATTCCAAGTATCTTTCGGATAGGGATATTTTGGAGCGGATACTTAAAGGAGTGAAGAAATCATAAACAAATTTAATTTAGGATGCGGATTCACATGGATTTAATTCTTCTGTGTTAATCAGCGTTAATCGGTGTCAAAAATCAGTTTTAGTTGGATATTATGCTTTCTTGCTCTTTAGAGGCTGTCCCACAATTACCCAACAACCACTAGAAATTATACAATAGGACACAAATCTAAAAAGACGCTTCCTTTCTAACTCGATGCATATTTATAGCTTGACTTTTCTCAAATCGCAAAAATACCACTTAAAATGATGCATATTTCAGTTCCAACCGAAATTAAACCGAAAGGTTTTTATTATGGCATGCACAACTATTCTTTAGATATAATAACGAGG
>QENH01000123.1 GCA_003336485.1 Candidatus Methanophagales archaeon | reverse complement strand
GCTTTTTGCGACAACCAAGAACAAGCCAAGCCCACCAACGCTTTTATTCCTCTCGCGTGTACCCTAATCTAATTATGGTGCAGGAAGCCAATCAAACGTTTTATGCACGTATTCTGTCTCCCCAGGTCTAACCGTTACATCTGTTGTCCAATCAGGATAGCCCTCAAGAGAGAGAGTAACAGTACAAATGCCGGGTTCTACTCGGGTAAACGTATGTGGTGTTTTTACTGACGGGCCAACAAACACGCCATGTGGCGTCTTTAAACTTATAGTTGCACCAGAAGGATCTGAAGTGACTTCAATAGCTCCAGTTGCTTGTATTGGTATCAATGTTACATGCACGTATTCTGTTTCGCCTGGACTTACCTCTACACTTGTGCGCTTATCCTGATAGCCATCGAGAGAGAGTTCTAGTGTGTGGTGGCCTTGAGCCACATCCGCTATCACGTCCGGAGTTGTTCTATACATACCCCACCATTGCCCATCTAATCCGATATATGCACCCGAGGGTGATGTGGTAACGTAGATAGACCCAGTTGTATGAATAGGGATCAATGTCGCCTTTACGTAAGATGTCCCGCCTTCAGTTACCACAACATTCGTTGACCAGTCATGATAGCCAGCAAGAGAGAGTTTTATTGTGCTAGTCCCTGTCCCTACATTATCAAACGTGTAGGGCGTTGTCACTGTAGGGCCAACAAACAAGCCTGCAGGGGTAATTAATTCGATCGTTGCACCCGGGGGTACAGAATCGACAGAGATAGTCCCTGTTGCTTTTGGTGTGTAATGTGGAGTCAAAGTTGCATGTACGTTTGTGGTTCTGCCACCAGTTACCTGTACTGTTTTTGTCCAATCATAAAAACCTGCGAGCGAGAGTGTGATTGTATACAGGCCCGGCTCTAAAGCAGTAAAGGTATGGGGTGTTGCTATAGTAGGACCAACAAACGCCCCGTCAGGCCCATCTAATCCGATAGTTGCACCCGACGGTGACGAGTATACTGCGATAGAACCTTTTTGATGATGCGGTGGTAGAACGGCATTGAGCGGAGCTACAAAAGCAGCGAACAGCAAAATCGCCGTCACCAAAGCAACAACTAAAAACCCCTTCTTTAAGACAGGATTTTTCGCTAAACTATTTTCGCCTTTGTCTTCTTTTTGTTTCATTTTTTTACCTTCTATGTTAGGCGTAGAAGCAGGAGCATATAAAACCACGTTTTGTTTATAGCTGTTGGTCCGATATGGGCCCTGAGGTAAGGGATATGCAACAAATAGACTAGATACCCAAAGACACTCACTCTAAGGATGGTCCTGAGGGCACCTTTAAGGCGGCGCTGGAAACATGGGGGCGGAAGCGGGCGGAAGATTAATAATAATGATAAAGCGGGTACGGGTTGGGATTTGGCGATCTGCAGGAAGGTGGTAGAAGCGCATGGCCGGAAGATAGGGATAGAAAGCGAGCAGGGAAAAGGGAGCACCTTCTTCTTTACTCACTCGTAACAGAATGTTATTTAAGTTAACTAACGTAGACAGTTCTAATTAGGGTAAAATGATAACCGCGGGTGAAAAGCCATGGCGATAAAGGGGGTTAGTACGTGCATCAAAGATCAAGATAAATCTTATGCACATGGCGGCGGCAGAAGAGATGCCCATACTAGAAAAAACCGCATTCTGACGTCAATTAACGAAATAAAGCATATACTAAGGCCATGTAACCGTTTGTCAAAGTCCCTAATCTCTATCTTCCAGACCCCTTCATCTTTCGCTTTTGGACGTTTCAGCAGCCGGGTATTTGTGCTGAGACAAAGGGCAAACACATATATACTAAAACAGTCGGGTAAACGAAAGATTTATATAGCTAACCGAAAGCTTTATATATACCCTGTTTCAATAGGAACTTATGAACTTTAGGAGGTGAAAAAGAAAAAGATGAAAAAAATAGGCATATTTCTAGCAGCATTGGTAATCGCGATGTTCCTAGTGGGTACAGTTGCAGCAATGAAAGAGATCTGCCCACCAGACCAGCGGGAAAAATTCTGCGAGGAGTCCGCGGTGCAAGGTGTTGGTTATATAGAATACTCGAAAAGTATTTTGGACAAAGCGATCGCAGTAGACGTTAAGGAATACATGAGGGGAGAGACAGGAGAAAATGGTAGCTTCGCAATGACGATCTCAGAGGTAATGACTGAAGGGACGAGAGTAGGTAATGCATCATATAAGTACTATGATCCTATCAACGCGACAGACTTCAATAACTTCGCGTGTGACAAGATGATACAATTCGAAGCGAAGGGTAAGGGCTATGGACTTAATGTAACCCAAGGATTCCTTGAAGGTCAATCGTCATATAAGAGCCCGAGATTCAATGGCGGTATAGGTGCAGAGGTGGAAGAGAACTATTTCGTTACACAGATGCAAAAAGAAGAGTTGACCACGATGAGGACTACTGCAGTGTACAATAAGACACCACCATACAATGCGCAGCAACTTCAATTCTCTACAAGGAATGCATTTATAGGCGAGTGGGGAACAGATTCAAGGTGGAAGAAGGTATGCACGAAGGATATTGAACACCACCAGTTCTTCAGAGGAGACTTCCAGGTAGACAAGACCTTGGTATTCAAGGAGGAAGTTACTGAGCCATGCAAAGGTGAGGTGACCTGTATCTGTGGAGATTGTTGATGTAGCACTAGTGAAAGACAGGGTGTAAAATTATATTTTCACCCTTTTCTCTTTTTATTTTTCTATTTTATTACATTTTATTTTATTCTTGCTTGGCTTAGTTAGGCTCGTCAACTCAAAAAGCTTATATAGGGGTAAGGGAAATTACATTTGAAGAGATGAAGAGTTTTGGAATTGCCATATTGGTACTGGTATTATTTCTAATAGGAACTGCGGTAGCGGTAGAACCAATACAAAAGCCAATGCAAGGTGAATGCTACAAGGGGATAGCAACAGTAGAAGGCGTTGGATCGTTCAAGATAAAGAATAAGATTGTAGTCAATGAGCTTGCATTGAATATTAGACGTTGGATTAGAGGGGATACAGGACCAAACGGTAGTTTTGCACGTGAATCTGTAGTCGTACTAAACGGCGGTGTGAACATAACAGATCCAAACGATCCCAACTATTGTCTCTCAGAGCAGATCTCATTCAGCGGTGATTTGATCGTAGGCTTCTCGAAGTATGAGGTCTCAGCATTCCATGGTAGTATGGGTGCATATGTAACAGAGAGTTACAATGCAAAAGAGATGCAGAAGCAAGAGACAGTTACCATTAAGACAACTTCGGCGGTTAATCATAACCAGTCACTTAACTATGATGTGATGTGCGAATTTGAAGGGGCGTGGGGGACAACAGCGGTATGGCGGAAGCCATGTCAGAAAGATATAAAGCAAAGGGATAAGTATGAGGGCAAGTTTGCAGTCACAAAGGATTTCTCCTTTGCAGAACTCGTTGTGCCTTGATGCACACACAATTTCTTCGGTTTGGTAAAGAAAAGCTTTCTTTTTATGAAAATCGATTATAGACTCAGGTTAACGCAGATTGAGACAGCTGAAAAGCACAACAAGGTCAAACAACAAATAAATCCGTGTATCAATGTTAAATCTGCGTCCTAAATTAAATTTATAGGTGGAAATTATACAATGAAAGAAAGGTTTTTTATATATCTGTTGGTATATTGTAAGTGTCATTATATAACATTAATAAGAGAAGAAGGACAGGCGAAATAAAATGGTGCTAAATAGAGGTATCGGTTTAATAGTAGTGGTAGTGATTGCATTTATGTGTGCAAACGTTGGTATAGACAGTGTGGGGGCATTTGGACCCCCCGAGATAAGGATTTTATCGCCGGAAGAAGGCGTGATTTATCCATCGGAAGAAATAAAGCTGGAAGTAGCGGCCAACGAGTCGCTAGTCAATTGGAGCTACCGCCTTAACGGCGCTGATCCTATATCATTTGACCCTAACACAGTGACAATAAGTGTCCAAGAAGGTACTAACACATTGTCTGTGGCAGCGGATTGGCTGGGGGTTACAGATAGCTCCGATATTTCCTTCATGGTAGATACAAAACCACCCGAGATTTCATGTCCGGCAGATGTTACCGTGGAGCAGGCGACAAGGAATGGAACGGCTGTATTCTTGAACGTGACGGCCTCGGATCTCTGCGATCCCAATCCGGTAGTAACAAGTAACGAGCTGGCTGTATATCCTCTTGGAACAACCACCGTTACTTTTATAGCGACCGATGCTTCTGGCAAGAGTGCAAACTGCTCGGTTAACGTTTCTGTTGTGGACACCACACCGCCTGCGATTTCATATCCTGCCAATGTTACGGTGGAGCAGGCGACAAGGAACGGAACGGCTGTATTCTTGAACGGGACTATATCAGACATAAGCGATCCAAATCCAAACGTAACAAGTAACGAACTGGCAATATATCCTCCAGGAACAACCAGCGTGACCATTATAGCTACTGATGCTTCTGGCAACAGTGCAAATTGCTCGGTTAATGTCACTGTGGGGGATAAAAAACCGCCGGTGATAACCTGTCCGGCAGATCTTATAGTAGAGCAGAAGACTAAGGGCGGGGCGGCAGTTGATCTGAATGTGACGGTGATCGACTTCTGCGATCCCAATCCGGAAGTAACAAGTAACAAACGTGATATATATCCGCCGGGAACAACCACCGTGACTTTTACAGCAACAGATGCTTCTGGCAACAGTGATAGCTGTTCGGTTGACGTTACTGTTGGAGACACCACATCGCCAATGATAACATGCCCGAGGGATGTTATAGTAGAGCAGGCGACGGTGGAAGGGACGGCAGTTGATCTGGATGTGAATGTGACGGACTTCTGCGATCCCAATCCGGAAGTAACCAGTAACGAACTGGATATATATCCGCCGGGAACAACTACCGTGACCTTTACAGCAACAGATTCATCAGGTAACAGTGCTAGCTGTTCGGTTACTGTTACTGTTGTGGACACTAAACCGCCAGAGATATTATGCCCCGCCGACCTGAGAATAGAGCAGGATGCTAGTGGCATAACGATAGTGCCCCTTAACGTGACGGCATATGACACTTGCGATCCTAATCCGAACGTAACAAGTAACGCGCCGGATACATATCCGATAGGAACAACCAACGTGACATTCACGGCAACAGATGCATCGGGTAACAGTGCTAGCTGTTCGGTTAGTGTTACCGTCTTTGATATCACGCCGCCAGAGGTGACAATTATTTCGCCTGTAGATAGAGTGACCTATGACAGTACTTCGGTTGATTTGATCTACACGGTAAACGAGCCCACAAAATGGGTTGGCTATAGCCTGGATGGATCTGGAATCATAACAATATCCGGAGACATAATCTTAGAGAAGTTGAAGAATGGGCCGCACAATGTAACTGTTTTTGCTGAGGATCTATCGGGAAATAATGGATCGAGCACAGTAAGCTTCGGTGTTTTTGCTGTTGCGCCCACAATCACGGATATAATCCTAAGTCCAACTTATGCACTTCCCGGTGATACAATAAACCTCTCCGTGGACGCATTTGATTTCTCTGGGGTGAGATGGGTTAGGGCTTCCGTTACTAAAGGTGGCGAAGATATATGGCCTATTTGGCTGACACGGAATGAGACGGATGAGGACCTCTATACGGGAAAATGGCTCATAATGATCTTCGAAGAGGGCGGGATTTATAATATCACAATAGAAGCAACAGACACAGAGGGAAATGTGGCAAAGAGTAGCCCACAAGAAGTTGTGATTCCCATTGACTCAGAGGGTCCGAACGCTACGGATATAATTGTAAGTCCAACTTCTGCAAAGCCGGGCGACAAAATAAACGTCTCGGCAAACGTCACTGACGATATATCTGGCGTGAGAAGAGTCCGAGGTATCCTTACAAGAGAAGGCGGTGATCCTATGACCGTGTTCATGTCGGATCCTGAGAAGGATGGGATATATACCGGGACCTGGAGTACAATGATCTTTACGGAAGGCGGGATTTACAATCTTGACATAGTCACAGGAGATAATAATGGCAACGAGGCAGTAGTCAAGGCACCCAGTATAGAGATAATTCCGATACCCGTAGATACAGAAGTTCCAAGCGTCACAAATATGGTGATAAGTCCTACTCGTGCGGACTCAGGAACACCAATAGAGCTCTCTGCCAAAGTCACCGATGCTCTTTCGGGCGTAAGGGACGTTAAGGCCATCATCAGTAAAGGTGGCGAGACAATCTCGACAGTGTTCTTGTTGGATCGCGAAGAGGAAGGACTCTATACCGGGACATGGCGTACGATGGTCTTTACAGACGGGGGGATTTACAATATAGATATAATCGCAACAGACGAAAACGGTAATGTGGCATCAGTAAAGGCACCTGATGTTGAGGTGGTGGGGGACCAAGAGGGTCCCGCCATCTTGGCCGTAAAAGTGGATCCGAATAATGTACCGCCGGGAACGCAAGTAGGCATCACAGCATATGCCGATGATTCTTCCGGAATACGAGATGTTAAGGCAGTCGTCAAGAAAGGCGGAATACATGTAATAACTATTTACATGCCGCCCGATGCTGAAGCGGGGGGAGGGGCATTCATGGGGATCTGGCACACGTTGGTGTATGAAAAAGCGGCGACGTACTCTGTAGATATAGTTGCAACCGATATTAGGGGTAACGAGTTTTTAAGTGCAGATGCAGTAGAGATAGTAATAATATCCTAATTATTAATTTACCAGAACAGTATCATTTTTATCGACAGATTTTACATACGTCTGAACTGTAACCCGCTCATGTATCATGTATCAGGCATCGGGAATCTTCTTCTTGCTTTCACTCACGTTAGTTATGCCAGCACAAACTTAGTCCCGTAATAAATCATGCCCCTTGCACCCTCTTCGCCTATCTTCCTGAACACCGAACGGACCCGCATCCCAGTACCTATCTCTTCTGGCTCGCATATCACTTCAGAGAGTAAACGAGGGCCTTCATCGAGCTTGATAGTCGCCAGAGTATAAGGTGTTTGCCGGTTTGGATTCTGCGGAGCTTGATAAACGGTAGTATAGGTAACAACATCTCCAGTCCCTTTGAATTGATAACGCTCGATATTCCCGTCACGTCTGCATTTTGGGCACACGATACGCGGTGGGAAAAAGTAGCTACCACAAGTCAAACAGTGCGTCCCCTCCAAATTATAACGAGATGCTTGCTCCCGCCAGAATTTTGCCGTTGACACCATCTTTTATTTATACCTCCACTGACTTGACATTTTCATCATCATCTCTTCTAAAGGGATAATAGTATTTAAAGAATAGCAAAGTTTTAAATCCGCTTCGCCTTCGTATAGCATAAGCCGTGCGAATATTTTCGATGACTTTTTACGCTCTGCTCTCATCTTCATTCGCAACGCTTCATGTACCTCGACAAGAATATCCTTACCTTCTATTCGCTCACCGCGTATCAAAAATTCTAACCCTGCCCGCACGTCTTTATGCCGTGATGCGAACGCAGAATCTATCAACTCCTCCGCTGTTCTTCTCGGGAAGAACGCATTTTGCGCTACCACATCTAGCCCGACATCATCAATAGTATCCGAGTTTGTTGCCGCTGCTTCTAGCATGTTTATCGCAACGCCGACATCGCCTCTCGCATATCCATTCAGTGCTTTTAACCCACCTTCCGTGATTCTTAGCCCTTCCGCATCAGATATTCGCATTATCAAGCTAGCAAACGCATCGCCTTCTGCTAATGAAGCAAAGCGGAAGTTCAGGCATCTTGACCTTATAGCGGGAATGACACTGGTCGCCTTTGTTGTGGAGAAGATGAACCTACAGGTTCTACTGCTCTGTTCCATAACCCGTCGTAAACCTTGCTGCAGATATACCGGGAGATAATCGGCATTACTGAAATATAATAGCTTGAACGGAGCATTTAGGGGCGACAAGGATGCATATTCCTTTATCATCGCTTTAAATATGTTTATTGCTGATTTCTGCTCATTGTAAAAGAGTTTGAATCGCTTATCCGCTTTCAACCATTTCTTACGCTGTTCAATAAAATCCCGGCATTCTATACGCATGATGTTCTCATCATCACCATAGAACTCATTCGCAAGTGCATAAACCAAAGAAGTCTTACCTGCTCCTTTTGGACCCCAGAGCAATAGGTTAGGTATTGTTTTCTCCTTGACAAAACCATTTAGTCGTTTCACCACCTCATCATGCCCTAAAATATCGTGCAACCGTTTCGGCCTGTATTTTTCGGTCCACATCTGTTTCAATCGCGTACGTTCCTTCTTTCTTCTCTCTGCGTAGCTTTATCTAACGCAATTCCAAGTGCTTTAAATATCGCCTCTACTTTGTGGTGTTCGTTCTCGCCCTTTGCATAGACATGGATAGTGAAGTTAGCATGAGATGCGAAAGAGGCAATGAAATGCGGGATGTCCTCTGTGCTAACATCCTCCACCTGTTCTTTATTGAGGTCCGCCACAAACACTGTATAGCGCCTGCCATCACCGCCTATGCCGCCTATGTCCACTGCACATCGTGCAATGGACTCATCCATGGGTATATCAGCATAGGCAAACCGCACCGCACTTTCTCGGCCGTCCGATCCACCAAGTGCTTCTTTAAACGCATCACCCAAAACAATACCTGTATCTTCTATAATATGGTGGTTCAAATCGCCATCCGCCTTCACCATCAGATCAAAAAACCCATGCTTCGAGAAGGAAGCGAGCATATGGTCAAAGAATTTTATCGTTGTGTTTATTTCATGCGTGCCCGTACCGTCAAGGTTCAATTCTACCACAATATTCGTCTCTTCTGTCTCCCTTTTTATTCTTGCACTTCTCATTTTTTTGGATCTTCCATATCTGTGCTCAATGTATTTTATATGTAATATATAAATAACGCCCACCTATAAATTTAATTTATGATGCATATTTTGCACTGATTTAATTTCTTCTGCGTTAATCCGTGACTTTAATCAATTTTAGTTGGAGTTTATGCTTTCTCGATAACGGATAAATTTATATCAGGATCAACCCTATTCTAACCTCTAAAACTAAAACTAAAACCTAAAACATAACCCCTATTTCACCGCGTTCTCTTATAGGGTAAGCGAAGCTCTTTTCCCGTGCCGTGCCGATAATCATGGAACCTGGAAACGCTAGCGCCTAAGCTGGACACAGTTTGCTGCTTCCGCCAGTAAGTGATATGCCGGAACTTCCGCAATACCGCCTCTAACCGCTTCTTTTGCTCTTCTTGTGATAACTCCCCCTCATGATATAGCTGTCCCAGACTCTCAAATACGCCTTTTAGCTCTTTATCGTCCATGTAATGACTCACGAGTTCACTCAGTTCTCCATACACCTCTTTCAACCGTTCCTGGTAGCTAGTCTGATCATCTCGAGCTAAAAAGCCCACGCAATCGCTTAAAGACTTCTCGAGCCGGTCGAGAGTCCACCCACTCGCTAAGACACGCACCTCGGGATAGAATCGCTTTACATACTCAGGTCGCAGCGTCAAGATATTCCTAACGCTTACGACGCCAATGAGCACGCCATCGTCAACCACCGGCAGCCGTTTTATGCCGCTCTTTGCTGCGAGTTCAGATGCTTCCTCTACGGATGTGTCAGACTCCACGACAATTAGAGGAGAAGTCATTATCTCTTTTGCTTTCACCTCACTTGCCGGTTTGTTCTTCAATAGGACCTTTAAAGCGATGTCGCGCTCTGTGATAATGCCAGCAGGTTTACTTTCTGCGGTTATAACTACGCTCCCTACACCCAATTCCTCCATAATACTCGCTATTTTAATGATCCCCGTATCTACATCTTCGGTGATGGCCGGACTACTCATAATTTCATGGACTTTCATTTTTACTCTTTCGCTTCTGTCCCCTTTTTCCCGTTTAGCATCTGCATCCATTAAGAGTTAGTTATAGAAAGATAAAAAGTTTTTTGTATATAAGATAAAAAATCTTTGGCACTTCACACTAATGGTGTAGGTCAACGCAGCATCAGCCCCCCAAAAACAGAAAAGATAGATAGATAGATAGGAGGTGAAAAGAAAAAAAATGGAAGCAAAAAGAGGTGTATTTGCCTTGCTCTTTGTCGCGATAATGGTGTGCTCTGCGATGGCTATGGCTATGGCTGCGCCGGGGGAAGATGCAGGTACGAGTGTGAATCATGTGGAACCCAAAAAACAGTCTACTACACCAACTTTTCAAGAATTATCCAGAGGGCTTTGTCGTATATCCCAGAAGAATCCAGAATTACAAACAAACGAAAGATAGCACGGTATGTAGCCAGATACATCCGGCATCCCGCGGTCGCAAACACACGATTGCACCGATATTACGGAAAAACTGTCACATTCTGGTACGAGGATCGTGATGGCAAGCGGCATTTCGTGACTATGGCGGTGCGGGAGTTCATAGTGTCAACATATTCCCCTATATGGGATATGTAATAGATCGTGGTATCGTTTTTATCGGGTTCTAATCGGCAAAAGGCAAGATATCACAGGATATTAGATGTGGCATATTCCCCAAGTGATACAGAGTTTAAGTATTATATTATGCAGGGAAGGTATCGGAAACCCCAAAGGGGGTTTCTGATTGTTTCAATCCTTGTTTTCGTAGACCGCTTTTGCAACAGCTAACTTTTTTCCCCCTTTTCACTTTTAATGTATGTAGATAGGAGTATTAAAAACTTTCGATTTTTTTCGGTGTGTGTATCTCGAAATCCCCCGGTTTCATGAAATATCCTTCCATGCAGCTATTTTTAGAATCGAACCGTTTTCTGAAGATATAACCATTACGAAGAAGGACTTATCTTGGCGATAGCCTTGACATTAAAACGCACTTTTGGAGGCTATCGCCACTTTTGGATTGAACCGTTTTTAATTGTATATAAAGTACAAGTTCTAACTATTTAGGACGCAGATTACATTGATTATACGCAGAAAACTATTTCCTCGATTTATCAAATAAATGCCGTACGTTTAACTTCCGGTTTAGAGCCAAAATTAAGTTCTATCAATATCGCATTCTCATAAACCTTTTCCAGAAAACCATGTTATAACCCCGTTTATTATAAACTCGATAGAAGATTCTAATAATCTCCTCCGTCAATACCTTATATTTGAAATCCGGATTATCTGCGTTCATCTGCGTCCGATAATCAAATTTCATTCTTTCTTGACAGACTCGAACTTTGTCGTTGGGGACACCCACAGTTTTTGCTTCATATATCACCTTTTTAACATGGAAAAAGAAAGGAGCTAGGAGAGAATAACACCTCACATCCACGCTTCCAAAAACCTATACTTCCATGTATTTCTTTCATATAACTCTCTTGACGGCACGTTTAACTCTTCTATCACTCTTTCTATTTTTCTTAACTCCTTATCCCTTATAATACCTTTCTGATGCATAAACGAAGAGAAAAACTCATGTGCTTTCAAACCCGCCATCCCTTTTGCATCGTTAAGAGAAAAGAAACCGAAATAACTTCCCAGATACTCATCTAAACATTCCTTCGAATAACTAAAATAGAATCCTCTTCTTCTCTCCTTTATCTCGCCAAAGTATTTCATAATGAGTTCAAAGAACAAATCCCCTGTTACCCATTCTAACGACTTCTCGATATGCAAATACCTGATAAACTCTATAACAAATAAATAAACGTTATCCTCACAATTCGCGTTTGAGATTAAAAAGTCTTCCCGTTTCCAATCTCGTTTTATCTCACCGCGTAAAGTCTTCACTGTATTTTGTAGCCGCTTATCGTCTAAAGTCGCTGGTTCTTCTTCCCAAAAGTCCAGCCCTTTTAAATCTTTTAAAAACGCCCTTTCTGCCTCTTCCTCTCCATAGTTCAATGAAGTAATATACTCACGAATAGCACAAAAAATAGCTCTTTGATTTAGTTCGTCAATCCCCCACGACATGATTTCCTCTGAATTTTTCAGTTTTTTATATGCCATTCGACTTAATTCCGATGTCTCTTCTGCCATGCCATATAATCGAAAAATGTCTAAAGCTACTGCGATATAGTCTACCCCTTTCTCAGGGTCTCCTTCAAAATGCTTGATTATCTCGTTCATTCGCTCCTTTTCACCCTGTGGGGCATAATAATGTAGCAGGTAGTTGTCATAGTACATATAATCAGCCATATACTGTGCCGGTCTTTGCTCTTTTAGGGTCTCCAATAGCTTTATTCCTTCTTCTACCCGGCTTTTCGTGGCTAATATATTAACGACTTCATCTACAGCATCAAACAAATCTTCCCGGAACTCTTCCTCCTCTTCACGTCCAAAGGTGTTATAAAGCAAATCCAATTTACCGTCCACTTCTAACTTATCAAATTCGTTCCACCATGTATCTATTCCTTCGGG
>QENH01000124.1 GCA_003336485.1 Candidatus Methanophagales archaeon | reverse complement strand
ATCGGTGGATTGAGGACCAATAGTTCTGGCAACATACTAAAAGCCATCAAATAATTTGAGTTGGTAAGTCTTTAGATATGAAAAGAAACTATCTGAAATTATAAAGACTCTCATTGGTTGCTATTATGTTTACTTCACGATTTTTTAAAACTGTTTCGCTTCTACCGGGCCTAAAATAATACCGCGATGCAGAAACTACCGAAAAGCTTATATGTAGCTATAGGATATAGGTGTCATGTATAGAAGGAAGCGCAAGGTCACGGATAATACCTTAGCGGCTTTAAAATACAGGAGGGGATATAAAAGAATGAAAAATAAAATCGTATTGAGGGTGCGAGGAACCGCACCCGATTTTGCTGTGTGTTTTGAATATATGGGGCAGAGTGTGACAAGCTTAAAGGAGGAGCGGAAGTTATGAGTGAAGAGGATCGTTATTTCGGCCGTCAGCCGTGGTCAATGGTAGCGGAGGGTATTATAGCGCTAATCATCGGTGCTTTGATTTTAGCTTGGCCTGGACTGACACTTGTTACGTTGACCTGGATCGTCGGTATATTTGCTCTTCTGGCGGGAATATGCGCACTTATCGCTCTGATAGGCTCGTATAAAGGGCAACGTGGCGTATTAATAGCAGGGGGTCTGTTCAGTATCATATTAGGGTGCATCTTCATTGCATGGCCGATAGATACTACGGCGGTACTACTTTGGTTGCTAATGATATGGCTAGTCCTTTACGGTATATACAGGATTGTGCATGCCATTCGGCAACCGCCGGAAGATCATAGTAGATGGCTAGACATTTGTCTCGGTATTATTTCGCTAGTCGTAGGCGTGCTGCTGATCGCTCTCCCGATGCTAGAAGGCTTGGAAGTCCTGGCCTTGTTACTGGGTATTTATGCGGTTATTACCGGCTTAATACTTATTTGTCTCGCCGGCGCGGAATGGAGCAAGCGCAAGCATATGCAAACCGGGTAGCACCAAGCAACAAATAACAGTATTTCCAAGCTAGATAAAGGAAGGGGTACAAATAAATGCCCCTTCCGGGAACTTTTTTTTCTTTTCGCTGTTACAACGGATACAATGCACTTGCCATTTTGCAATGTCTACACAACTACCTATTTCAGCTTACCACGCCGCACAATGGATATTAACAGCCAAATACCTATTGCCAGCGCTATAAAAAAGAAGACTACATCTACCTCTATCCCCTCCACGGCATAAGGCATCGGAGCAATAGAAATGAGAGCTGAAGCGACCAGGAAAGAAGCCATAATAAGTGCAAATGATAGCCGATCGGTAATCCTTTCGAGACTATCAATCAAAGGTTCAAGACCAAAGATCTCAAACTTAACCTTTCCCTCTCCTCGTTTCACCAATGTCAGTAGATCATTCAACGTGTATGGCAGCTCAAGCATTAGCTTGCTCGATTCCACAAGTGAGCTAGATATCTCTTTTAGTGCCCTTTCCGGATCCAAACGCTCCAAAGCCAACTGCTCCGCGTACGGTTTGGCATGTGCCATCAGATTAAGGTCCGGGTCCACTTCCGCACACACACCTTGTATGGACGACAATGCTTTTCCGAGTAAGTAGAAGTCACGTGGTCCTTTCAAGTCATATGCAGTAATCAGATCTGAAATCTCACCAAGAAACGCACCTAAGTCAAAATCATCTAAGGTAGAACCAAAGGCATACGTTTTGATCAGTTCCGCAATATCTGATTCTAACTCGTCCTCATTCACGCTCTGGCCACCTTGGCCTAAGGATATAATAGTCCGCGTAAGTTTTCGCTCATCTTTCGCTACAACCCCTATAAGAATATCCGCTAACTGTTCTCGAAGCCGTGCCGACAGCGTTCCCATCATACCAAAGTCAAGGAAACAAATGATACTGTCTTCCAGGACTCTGATGTTTCCCGGGTGTGGGTCCGCGTGAAAGTACCCATGTTCAAAAATTTGTTTGAGTACGAGCTCTAAAGCCCGAGATGCCACTAGCTTTGGGTCTATTCTAAACTGCTCCTGCACTTCCGGTTTTATACTATCTGTTATTTTGACACCGCCAATGAGCTCCATCGTCAAGATTTTCTCGGTGCTGTACTCCTTATAGACTTTAAGTACGTGTATCGTCGGGTCATCCTGGTAATCGGAATCAAAATGCGTTACATTCCCGAACTCTACTTTGAAGTTCAGTTCCTTCCTGATTGCACGTGCAAATTCCGATACCATTGTCTCCGGGTCTATACCTATCTCTGCCTTCTGCTTCTTCTTAAGTCGCCTGGCATAGTCCTGCATTATCACCAGGTCTACCTCTATTACATCGGCAATACCCGGACGTTGAACCTTGATTGCGACTTCGTCGCCTTCATGCAGAACTGCCTTATAGACCTGCGCCATAGAGGCTGCGGCGAATGGCGAATCCGGAAATTCTTTGAAGAGACTGTCAATGGAACCGCCCAATTCCTTCTCTATTAGTCGCCTCGCATCTTCCGTAGGGAATGTAGGCACCTCATCTTGCAGCTTTTCTAGCTCCTCTATAAGTTCTTGTGGTACTATATCGGGCCGGGTGCTCAACATCTGCCCGAATTTGACAAATGTGGGTCCAAGCTCCTCAATCGCCCTCCGGATTCGTTCACCCTCAGGAAGCTTGGAAATCTCCACCAGCTCTTTACCGAATTTGAAGCGGTCACCGAAAAGCGTATGTAAATCAGTCTTCGCTATTAGTTCACTACCCCACCCATACTTTGATAAGGTATTTATAATCTCGATATAACGCTGCAAATGCTTAAATTTGCGTGTTAATGGACTAACTTTCTTTTTGCCTATTGTAAATCCCATTTCTTTTGTTCGTCCTAAAGCCGTATTTGAATGCACCGAGAACGCCTATTACTCCTTCCTGTGCCTTCTTAACAGCAACCACGCACATGCCATCTGTTTGGGCCATCCGCTTTGCAACTGCATTCGCCGCCGCTGTCATCTCGCTTTCCGTCTCGGCCATTGATGATATATCTATGATATGTATCTAGGTATAGTATAATATGTATATATTTTTGATCCCCCTAAATGACAAATACGCAAAGATATGCTCCCGGGAAGTAAAGACTCGAAACATACATTTTTGTATCCCTTTAAGTAAAGTAAATAATCAATAACTATATTAGGCATAAAAAACACCATAATAAATAGGAGAAGCGGAAAATGAGAGTGATTTTTTATACCGGTAAAGGCGGCTCAGGCAAATCGGTGATTTCCTGTGCAAGCGCCTTAAAATTAGCGGAAGCAGGTTATGAGACCATGGTTATTTCGTCCGACCCTGCGCATACAATATCAGATGCTGTTGAAACGCCTGTTCATCACACACCAACAAAAATAGTTGAAAAGTTATGGGCTATACAGGTAGATCCGATAAGAGAAGTCAGAGAGAAATATGGCGTTATACAGGAATATCTCGTCTCTATATTCAAGTCCAAAGGACTGGATGAGGTGCTGGCATACGAAATAGCTGCATTACCTAACATGACTGAGTTCGTCTCGCTGCTTAAGGTGGTTGAGTTCGTGGAGTCGAATAATTATGACGTGATCGTGCTTGACACCGTGCCATCTGGCGATGCACTTAAAAACATCTACTTGCCCACTCTTCTCGGCTCCAGTGCTGCGAAGTTCATTAAATGGATAGCGCCTTTTGCTAGTATCGGTAAAATCGTTGAACCGATAGTTGGCGTTCCAACACCGAGCAAGGAGGTTATCAATGAGGATATAAAGTTAATGGAGATTCTTGGACGGCTTAAGGATATAGTAATAGACCGAAAAGTCACCAGTTTAAGGTTGATTGCGAACCCAAATGCATTCAGCATAGAGAACTTGAGACGAACGCACCTCCTTTCTAATCTGTATGACATAAACGTTGACCTCGCGATAATGAACAAGGTGATTCCAGAAGGTGTGAGTGACTCGTATTTTAAGGAGTGGAAGACAGAGCAGGACAAATATCTGACTGAAGCAGAGACGGCGTTCCATCCACTACCGCTAAAAACGATCAGGCGATTCCCAACTGAAGTAAAGGGCCTGAAACTCTTGGCTGAGCTCGGGGACGAGTTATTTGGTGATGAAGATCCCGCTCAGGTCTACTTTGAGGGTAAAGCGATAAGAGTGATAGAGTTAGAGCAAGGCTTAGAGGTCGTAGTTCCTATTGCATCCGCAAGCAAGGACGTATGCGAGGTGGAGCGGATGGGAGAGGACCTGTCAGTAGTTATTTTGACTGATATAGGCGAAGTCCGGAATTTTATACCTCTTCCCGCCATCGCACAGATGATGACACTGGAGAAAGCGAAACTTATAAATGGTGAGCTACATATATATTTCATTGATGAACGATGGAAGAAGGAAAAATGAAGGAAGGGGAAGAAGATGTGGTCAAGGCGATGAAGATTCTTGTTGAGTCGTCCCTTATACCACTGAAGGTTGCTGTTGATGTAGTTGGAAACATAGCTGAATCCGTTGAGGAGTACATCCCAAAACCATCGAAGCTCGCATCCGACCTTATAGGCGCTCGGGTAACCGCATTAAAAGCAATAAGTAATATTATCGATAAGGAAGTAGAGCTTCTGGAGAAGTATAAGGACGATCTGGAAGTTAGTGACGAGAAGAAGGAAAAAGTCACGGTCGAATAGTAAATATAAAGCGCAACAAGAAAAAATTCAAACGCTCCTTTTAGCTTCGCTCTTCTACAGCAAAGCGAAAGTGAATTGGAGCTATTTCGGGAATGGATATATGCATTGGCAATGTCTCTTTTCGGTTACCGCAGAGAATGCTAAGTTAAGTTCGCAGAGAAAGTTTCATGTATGTGCAGATGGTTACTCTAATATGAAAGAAGGAAAGTGGAAATGGGTATGACTTCTATGATTTTATTTTTTTAGTTGGTTGAAATTTCAAATCGAAGTAAGGTTATATCCTACAACCCTCCTCGAAACATACACTAAAGGTTTAACTATCCCATCTCTCACCGCGGTTCGCAGTCCACCATTATCCTTTATCGCATCCGCAAGCGGTGGACTCACAGCATAATAAATCTTGACAAATGAACTCCCAAAAGGATTTGGCATCAGATAATCATCTCAAAACGCTCGCAGAACGTCTATATCATCGTGCAATGCAGTACCATAGGCTGCTGTTGCTATGAAACAAGGTGATGTTGAATGTCCTTGTTGCACCTACGTAATCGTTAACAACGGGCGATTCCGGAGCATGCGAAATTATTTCTGGGGGTGTCACTATATCCGAGATATAGTATGCATAGTTCAAATCCCCATTAGGATAAGTCCAGTTGCTATAGCTAATGTGGGGACAATCATTTGTATCGAGCGCTAGTGATGTATAAAAGCCTACATCTCCAGTAGAATCGACGATTTCTATCTCCCACACGCTGTCCGTACATTTCGCATACTTCAATTTGTGATTGTTCTTGTCGAAATAGCCATGCCGTCAAGTTGGTCTTGCGAACCCGCAGATAGTGCAGTCATTTCATCATACGTCAGCATAGCATGTGCCTGAAAAAGCACTATAAACAATAATAGAAAACTTTAGATATGTAGTGTATATACATTACGGATATGACAGAACGCAAAACGTTCATCCGCAAGATCAAGCAGGGAGATAAAATCCGATATGCAGAAGTATGGAACGAGCGACAGGGAAAAAAGGTAATTCAACATCATGTCCGGTATTTAGGGTGTGATCCTGACAATCTCCAGGATCCTAGTTCGTTTGACATCGAAACAATTCACTTTGGATACCTGGCACAACTGATTCTTAACGATACACTCTCTGCTGATGACGTTTATCTCATGCTCGAGGGGATGGATAAGCCCGTAAAACGTAAAGAACTCAAAGAGATTGTCATCCGCTATAATATTGCAGAAAAAAAAACTCGACTTCATCTGGTGTTTCCGCGAAAAGGAAAGAGCAGTGCGCAACCTGTGGTCGAAGATTAATCGGACTTCTCCGGTGGCGTATTGGGATGAAACGTCATGAAATACGGGCATTTCTTAGGGTAAAGGGCATCGCCCTTTCAACGGGGACTATATCAAATCGCAGCCTTGATTACCTCTTGCTTTTCAAGCAACTCCACGAGGCGAAAACGGCTGAGATAAAGGCATTGATTGAGCGCAAATGCGGTATGATTCTCCATATGGATGGAACCCATAGGTCCGGCGGAAGAGTTGTCTTTGTATTACAGGAAGTGGAGACAGCGACATAAAGAAGCTTCAACAGCGGTGGGTGCATATAGCCGTTGATTACTTGCTTTATCCAGTAGAAAAACATGTTAAATGGATAAGTCGTCCAATTTCATATATCGTCCAATATTATCGGATTAAAGAGGTATCTAACCTTGTTAGCAGGCTAATCCGCTGGAACGTATCGAATTATCTTGTTTACAAACCATTGATGGAATTAAATACATGTTTAAAGGATGTTCTGAACGATTCAGATGTGTTTCAGCATTATCGCATCCGGGATAAGACGTTGGAATGGTTGGACGAGTTGCGTGATAATCTGCGGATTAGCCGCAAAACCAATTTGAAAGACTCCACACCGGGCGATATTGACATTGAAGAAGTTACGAGGAATATAAAAGCTGTATTGGCTGGAATCTGTGAGGAGAGTCGAGAGTTGGGGGGAAATTTCACTCAAATTGCATCTGCGATCAATAATGCCTTTGAAAGCCATTGGGAAGAGCTATTTGTCCCTGATCCCATCGTTAATGGTAAAAAATCCAAGCCTATCTTGACGGCATGGATAGCAGTAGCAGTTCTACTTGCATGTGTATCTTGCTCTACTGCAGTACTACCGCCGGAAGACGGTGCCATCTCAATCACTTCTGAACCTTCCTGTGCAACGATAGGTTTAGATACCCCTGCTGGCCCCTTTGTTGGGCCGTCAGTAAAAACACCCTACACGTTTACTAAGGTAGAACCCGGCATTTGTACAATAAAACTATTTCTTGATGGTTATCAGGATTGGTCAACAAGTGTAGAAGTAAGAGCTGGCGAGACATCCTACGTATCGGTAACAATGATCAGTACTTCCGAAACATATAGAAGGAAGTAATTATTAAAGATATGGGGTGATATAAATTATGGAAATAGAAGAAAAAAACGTGGATAATGTGGCGATAATATCCCTGAACGGCAGACTCGACGCCTATGCATCAAACGAAGTGGAGAGAAGTATAAACGCACTAATTGACAAAGGCAGCGTGAGAATCGTCGTGAATTTTGATGGCGTGGGATATATCAGTAGCTCGGGATTGAGAGTGATGCTTGCATCACTGAAGCGGTTAAAAAAGGTTCAAGGGACTATAAAATTGGCTTGTTTAAAGCCCTATGTAAAGGAAGTCTTCGACATTGCGGGATTTACACAGCTATTTGAGTTCTACGAGCGAGAAGAAGAGGCGGTAAATAGTTTCAAGGGGTGGGAGTTGTAAATGATGATAATGTCCAGATACAAATTGGAAAATGCAAAATAAAATTATCTGTTGAACTTTGACTTTTGTACCTTGCACTTTTCAATCACCATAAGAATCTCAGCAGAAGTCTTGTATCATGCAATAGCCATCAGCCTTTTTGTGGTGTGCTACAAAATACTGCGGAATCTTATCTTTGTAATGTCAAATATAAAAGTACATGAACACGGAGAACTAAATGTCATATCCTATAATCGAGCTTTTACTTACGCTGGTGGAGAAGATATGTGTAATCGTGGTAATCGCCTATCTCATCACCCGCACCAAATATTTCATGGAGATACTGGACAAAAAATTCACGCTTAAAAACCGAGTTATTCTGATTTTAATCTTCGGCGCGGTCTCCATATTCGGCACGTACTCAGGAATAGAGATATTTGGTGCATTTGCAAATGTCCAAGACCTCGGTCCAATGATTGCCGGATTAATTGGTGGACCCGTGATTGGCGTGGGAGCAGGACTGATTGGTGGCGTGCACCGTTATTTCTTAGGCGGATTCACGTGTGTCCCTTGCTCACTCGCCACCGTGCTTGCAGGACTATTTGGCGGTATCGTATATCTATTAAGAAAGGGAAAGTTCATCGGCGTTCCCGGAGCAGTACTTTTTGCAGCACTTATGGAAACTTTCCACATGATTCTTGTGCTTATCATTGCGCGCCCTTATTCAGAAGCGGTTGTGATTGTGGAAGATTTCAGTATACCTATGATCTTCTCCAATTCTTTGGGTATGTTCTTCTTTGCATTCATCATTTCAAATCTAATAAAAGAACGAGAGACGGCTGAAGAGCGGGATAAATACTTTGATGAGCTGGAGCGAAAACGGTATGAATTAAAGATTGCACACGATATTCAACAGAGCTTTTTACCAGATGCCATACCTGTCTTAAAGGGTTTCGATCTTGCTGCGCTGAATCTTCCAGCAAAAGAGGTTGGAGGGGATTTCTATGATTTCATTCTGGTCTCTGAGGATAAGATCGGAGTCACGATTGCCGATGTTTCTGGTAATGGCGTTCCAGCAGCACTTTTTATGGCTCTCTCTCGAACGATAGTTCGGGCAAATGCAACGCGAAGTCCAGGGGTGGCTGATGTAATACAAGATGCCAACAGGTTAATCACGTCAGATGCAAAGTCAGGTATGTTTGTGACATTGTTCTATGCGATATTAGATTTGAGAGAGAAGACGCTGACATACGTTAACGCGGGGCATAACCCGCCCGTGATGTTCAAAGGGAAGACCGGCGAACTCATAATGCTTAAGGCGAAGGGAATCGCATTGGGTGCACTAGAGGATATAAAACTGGAAGAGCGAAAAATCATATTGAATAGTGGTGATGTGGTGGTCTTCTATACAGATGGTGTAACCGAGGCGGTAGATGACAGAGAGGAGCAGTTTGGGGAGGAGAGACTTTTTAAGGCTATTAAAGAGAACCATAACTTATCTGCAAAGGATATAATTGAGAAGATAAATGAGGAGACGTTATCATTCTGTGGAAAACAGCCGCAGTTCGATGACATTACGCTAATGGCATTGAAGGCAGAGTGAATATTAAAATGAATGACCGATTTGAACTCGAAATAGAAGGGAAATTGGAAAAATTAGCCATAATAAGTGATTTTATCGCTAATGCAATGAGCGAATTTGGGTTGGATGACCGGAAGATATTTGGAGTTCAACTGGCAGTTGACGAGGCATGCACTAATATAATCAAATACGGATACACCAAGGAGGTAGGTACGATTGATATTAGCTGCTTGAGAAGGGGCGGGGACATTATAGCAGTTATCAAAGATGAGGGAAAGCCGTTTAATCCCACGACAGTCCAACCACCAGACCTAAATGCGAGTTTGGAAGAGCGAAAGATTGGTGGGCTTGGGATATACTTCATGAAGACTTTTGTGGATGAGGTCAAATATGAGTACAGAGATGGAAAGAATGTGCTGACGATGATTGTGAGATTGTCACCGAAGTGACGTTCACTTGGTCTATATAACGACCAATCCATTTGAAAATTACTATCGTCAAACCGATCCCTCCAAAATTCCAAAAATCGAAAAACTCTTTATACTATGAGACGTAATAAAAAACGGAATATGTATACCACAGAATATCGGCAAAAGCTGACTACGCCAAAAAAGGCTGTTGAGAGTGTAAAGAGTGGCGATACTATTGTACACGGCTTGAGTATTGCCGAACCCCCTGCCCTTCTTTCCGCTATCGCTGATAGAGCTAGAGAAGGTAACCTTAAGGAGATAAAAATCTTCTCTTTTCTTCCATTGGAGCATGCTGCCAAAACGGTCCTTGCTCCGGACCTTTCCGATTGCATCCAGGCATATTCTTGGTTCGTAAGTGGTTCAGATAGAGCTCTGGTCAAGGTGGGGCTTAACTATTTCGTGCCTATTTACTTCCATCAACTGCCAAGACTGTTGCGGGATTTTATGCACATAGATCTTACCATTACCACTGTTTCACCCATAGATAAAGCAGGTTACTTTAGCTTCGGCACTGCTAATGACTATACCTCCACAGCGGCTAGGCACTGCAAAAGGCTTATTGTGGAAGTAAATGAGAACATGCCCCGAGTCTTTGGGGACTCACACATCCACATCTCCGAGGTTGACGCCATAGTGGAGAACCACGTCCCACTTTTGGAAATGATACCCCCAGAGCCAAAGCCTGAGGACGCAGCTATTGGCAGGTATGTTGCCGAGTTGGTCCCCGAAGGAGCTACAATCCAATTGGGAATAGGTAGTATTCCTAATGCCGTTGCTCGTTATTTGGGGGAGCATATTGACCTCGGTATTCACTCAGAGCTGTTTGTGCCCGGGATGGTAGACCTGATCGAGAAAGGGGTTGTTACAGGACGAAAGAAGACGCTGCACCCGAGGAAAAATGTCTTTGCAGTGGCTTCTGGTACTAAGAAGATGTATGAGTTCATGCACGATAACCCAAGCATGGAGAGCTACCCCGCCTCCTATGTCCTCAACCCCACTATTATTGCCAAAAATGATAATATGATCTCCATCAACTCCATCCTTGAGGTGGATCTTCTCGGTCAATGCAATGCCGAATTCCTTGCCGGCTCCCAGTTCAGCGGGACGGGAGGACAGTTGGATTTTGTGCGCGGAGCCTTCGATTCTCAAGGGGGAAAGTCTATCCTGGCTTTTTATTCCACAGCCAGGAAAGGAGAGGTCTCTCGTGTGGTACCACGTTTTGAAACAGGCACGGTAGTTACTACCCCGAGGATGGAAACTCATTATCTTGTCACCGAGTACGGGGTAGTCAATATGAAAGGGAAGTCCACTCGTGAGAGGGCACTGGATATCATCAGTATTGCTCATCCAAAGTTTAGAGATGACCTATTACGGGAAGCGGAGAACATGTACCTACTGTGAAAGATTGAAATGAAAACGTGACAGTTTGGGAAACACCTCATGTATCAGCGTCATTGACTTCGGGCTCAGCACCTACTCCAAAGACCCCAACAACAGTTTTGAGTGTTATAGCTGCGTTGATTATAACCTGAGTTTCAGCGTTGTATAGGCTACACTCCTAAAAGAGCGCATCTGCAAACCCCAACTTTTCAATCACATCTTTACCAAAATACGTAGAAATAATCTCTGATGCACTCTTCTCAAAATTCGTGGTAAAAAGCAAGCATTTGCCATCTCGAAGCCTTGCTTTTTTTTCGATTTTCTTCGTGTGCTTTTACGGTTATTTTTTCCTTGTCGTTGTTTATCTCAAGATCGCTGTGATTGAAGCAAATAATTGCCCTACCTGGAATGCCAAACAGGGATGTAGCGAGGTCTTCGTAATAGATTAGGCCAGATGGACGTATTATCTCATTTTCTTCGGATATGTCGTGCATTACAAGCTCTTTAGCCTCATTGGACGTTAAAGGGATACCACCTATTATTTTCAGGTTATCTCCCGCCAGCTTTATTAAATTATTCCTTGACGCCATCCCACGATCCAGGATTATCGCATCAATGCTGAGATCTACCCGCTTGACATCGGCAATAAGTTGTTCTATCGTCCTCACATCTGTTATATTTCCCTCATACGTCCTGAAAAGGACGGGTAAACCTTTGTTCTTTGTTGCGACCAACCCACTGTTTATCTGTGGTAAGCTGTTATCATCCCGATTGTACCCGAGTTGCGCTTTAGGCAATTTTGTCGAATGAAAATAAGTGGAGGTGATGTCATAGATCAATGTAGACGTTTCTGACTCAAGATGCTTTATTTTGTTGAACCGTTCAATGCACACATCAACGATACCTTCCGGGCCTATTTTACTGCAGGTCTTCATTACCGCACCGAGATTGCTGGAGTTTAGTTTCTCTGGGGTGATGCCGGTGAGCTCTTCCAGTGCGTAATCTCAAACTCGTTAAAGCGTTTTTTTCAGAGGGATTATCTTGTTTTCGCCAGGTAGTCTATATATGGGCTATGAGTATATAAAGCTTTTGACTGGTTAGGGCAGAGTAAAACTCCTTAGATTGCGAGTTATTAGAGTAACGTGATATAGTAGCCTATAAAACACGTAATGTCAAGTTAAAGAGGTATCTAACCTTGTTAGCAGGCTAATCCACTGGAACGCATCGAATTATCTTGTTTACAAACCATTGATGGAATTACATACCTGTTTAAGGGATGTTCTGAACGATTTAGAGGTGTTTCGGCATTATCGCATCTTGGATAAGACGTTAGAATGGTTGGACGAGTTGCGTGATAATCTACGGATTAGCCGCAAAACCAATTTGAAAGACTCCACACCGGGCGATATTGACCTTGAATAAGTTACGAAGATTATAAAAGCAGTATTGGCTAAAATCTGTGAGGAGGGTCGAGAGCTGGGGGAAAATTTCCCTCAAATCGCATCTGCGATAAATAATGCCTTTGAAAGCCATTGGGAAGAGCTATTTGTCCCTATCCCATCGTTAATGGTAAAAAAGTCGCGTTTCTGCGCCATAATAACGGGTTAGAGAGTA
>QENH01000008.1 GCA_003336485.1 Candidatus Methanophagales archaeon | reverse complement strand
GCGTGTACACCGCGAGGGCGGTGCGAATTCTGATTATCGTTTCTGGACTTTGTGAATCCGCTGAAGGCGGTTTGTGCGAAAGTAGTGAGTCCAAATCCGGTGTTGTCTGCAGTCTAACAGAGAGAATACACTTCTACACTCTATTCTTTATCGACTATTTGGAAATCTTCAACAATCAACAAAGTTCTGACTCGCCTATCTTCCACGTTTCGTCTAGTGTCAAGTGACGCTAAAAGGATTATTTCTTTGTTCATAGGGGCAGCCAAGCGCTCGCATAAGCCCCAGCCAAGCCACACTCGGACTGAAGTCCGAAGCATCCCCGTTGTTCTCTATCTGTTCTTCCTCCTTAGCACAATATATTCCGCAAGCACAAACAGTCCTATGCCCGAAAATCAAAAAAAAAACAAAAGGTTTTTAAGGATGTAATACAACCTAAATTAAGAGGAACACACTTTTATGGCGGTTAAAGGACATCTTGTGAAGGAACTTGATACACTTGGTGAGCATCAGTTACGCGAAGTGGCAGAATACGTGTCTTTCTTGAAATTCCGCTCTCGTTTTATGGCACTTCCATCGGTTGATGAAGAAGAGCTAACTAAGCTTTATGGAGAATTTGCCGAAGAAGACCGTCAGCTTGCTGAAGTGGGGTTAAAGGACTATACAAATAGTTTAGCTAAGGAAGACAAGCAATGACTATAAGACGTGGAGAGATATGGTTGGCTAATCTAAATCCAACGCGTGGTTCAGAACAAGCAGGCATTCGACCTGTGCTCATTTTTCAAACAGATTTACTTAACAGGTTTACCACCACTGTCCTGACGATTCCTTTGACAACAAATTTACGACGTGCATCACTGCCCTCTTGCGTATCCATCTCCCGTGGAGAAGGAGGTCTTGTGAGCGATTCTGTTGCTCTATGTCATCAATTGCGTGTTTTGGATAAGAGTCGTCTGCAACGGAAACTTGGAACAGTAAGCCAGCAAACTCTTTCTGCCATTGAGAGCAGAATGCTGTTCACAATGGGCATAATCTAAAAAGCCCCAACCTGCAGAGTAGGAGGAGGTTTTACGACCTCCGTCCCCTCATCGAACCGTACGTACGGATTTCCCGTATACGGCTCTCCGATGGCGTTGCCCCATTGCAAGGAGTGAGATCAACCTTCTCTTCCCACCAACCTCCAACAAGCTGCTTCAATACCCAGACCATTTCGGCTATCGGCGTGGCGTCTTTCTCATGAAATACCTCCGCCGACTTCCTACTTGATTTGTGCATCTATCTCACCTATTGACAGGTTTCGCCAAAGCAGGACCCCTTCACATCAACCTTTTAAAAAAAGCTTGACCAAAAACGCTTCGCAGTCCGTTCGACTTCTCGCATCGCATCTTTCCGGCTTTCCCATTCAGGTTATACCTTCCTTACCCCTATCGAGGACGATACGAGATCTCCATCGGTCGCCTAACCACCCCTTCACCTTCATCCCGACCCTAAGCAGACATGCTAGCCCTCTATGGTAATCTCCCGTTTTTGGGACCGCGATTACATACGGTAAGCCCGTCCCCATAGATGCATCGAACTTCCCCAAAGTGACGGAGGGTCATCGCCAGCATATCCCACCTCTGGTTCGCTTTTGTTTCGGGCTAAAGACAGCCTCAGGCTCTTCAAAAACTTTTAAGAAAAGTTTGATCAAAAACCTGTTTCTTTGGTCAAGCTTTCTTTTTGAAAGAAAGGTTGCGGGTAAACAGCACAGGAGGGATTTTAACCCTCTTGCTGATTAGGCTACGAGGCACGCAGGCACCACGGACTGAAGTCCGAGGCATCCCATTACCCACCATAATTCCGAATCTATCCCCTTCCCTTTTCATAACAAAGCCTTAAAAACTCTTCATTTGTGAGTCCAGGATCTCTTATCAACCCTTTCAAGAGTCCCACCCGTATTGGCTTATTTCCATGCACCGGTATAACCAAAATCTTCACAGTTCCTTCCTTTACCAAAATATGATGGCTCCCCTCGATGCGGTCCACAGTCCAACCGTCTTTTTTAAATACGCTGATTATCTTTTTGCCTGACCATCGAGGAAGTTTATTCACAATCTTACACTACCGCCACTTCTTTGATTATAGCTTTATCTGGACTTTTAACATCGTACATCGCGCTTTCGTTTAATGTTTTTAAATACCCGGCAATTGCTTCTTTTATGTTTTCCGAAGCTTCTTCTATCGTATCACCCTGTGACCAACACCCTTTAAGAGCTGGACAATGTACTATATACCCCCCATCTTCTAAATCTTCTTCCACCACAACTTTGAATTTCATTTTCTACTCCTTTAATTTTGTTAACATTATCGATCCCCTTCTTATAAAGCCCCAATCTCTCCACCCTCGGAATGACTTCTGATGCATCCCTTTGCTACATCTTCGTCTATTACCTCTACCTCTAATCTTTTACTTATATAAATTCCCTCATTCAAATTGATATATCTCAGCTTTTAGTCCACTAATCTCTTCTATCCACCTGAAATGATTCTCATTTCTTGTAACCACTGCGTCACAACCTTTGTTTATCGCAATCGCTGCTATAATGGTATCAGCACCAACATGTTTCCCTTTATGTGCTAATGTTCCACCAAGCTCAGCTGCTTTTACAGCATCAGTATAATTGAAGTCTAAAACTTTCATTCTGCTAATCGCCTTCTTCAATTTATCCTCCACTTTTTCCCTCTTCTCTTCATCTTTTATCGCATAGGCGCCAAATAAAGCCTCATAAACGTTGAAAACAGTAGTTGCGTGCACACCCCCTGTATCTAACTTCTGCGTTATTGTTCTTATAGCTGATGGTCTTCTGATCAAGTCAACGAAATAAGTCGTATCTATACATTTCATGCTTTCAAGTCCTCGTCTATCTGCTTCCTTAGCCCCCTCACTGATTCTTCATACTCCAATACCTCGCTTAACTCAGGGTAAAGGTCCACTATTTCCATTAATCGCCCTTTGTTGCTCGTTAATCTTCTTATTACCTCTGAAAAACTTTCGTCTTTCCCCCTTATACTTTTTAGTAGTGTGTATACATCATCTGACAACGAAATGCTTTTTGTCATCTTTTTTAACCCACCTATGAAAAAATTCCCCTTATATTCTTGGATAGCCTATGATATATTTAAGCTTTCGTTTTAGTTGGGATATGTCCTTTCCTGTGGTACGGATATCAACTTTGCAACATGTAATAGGCCCCCCAATGAAATTCCGAGGCATCCCTGGCAAGGATTTGGCATCTCAATTATTTTCTTTGATTTCATTTGACCACGATTAAGACTTTCAATAAAGTATCCAGATCAATCTCTGCTTGTTTAAGTATTGATTTTAATGTTTTTCTGTCAATTTCCGGATGATTGGGGACAACAATAGTTTTTGTCTTCGTGGTTTCATCTTTTAAGACCATATGGCTCCCTTTCTGATGGTCAACATAAAATCCCAACCTGATCAATGCTCGGACATCTTTCCGAGCTGGTAATAACGGGCGTTTTGGCATTCCAATCACACACTAACAGTCACTTCTTGGATGCTAACGACATCAGGCTCAGGGACAGGCAGATTGTTCTTCTCGATAGACTCCAAATAAGCCTCTATTGCTTCTTTTGCGTTTTTCAAAGCCGCTTCTAAGTTCTTTCCTTGCGTGATACATCCAGGTAACGCTGGAACAGTCACCACCAACCAGCCATCCTCCCCGGGCTCGATAACGACCTCGTATTTTTTTATCATCTTATCATAATAAGACGGGGGACCATATAAAGATAACCCCCCTGCAAATCATTTGATCTCTGTGATGAGCTTTTAAATTTCCCGTATCCATTTTCTCATGAATGTTTTACTCCACCTATAGTATTCCGTCATAATCCAACCCATGTACTTATAACAAATATTGTCATCATTAATATCATTCTTTATAGCTCCAACCTTCCCACACTCGGAATAAATTCCGAGGCATCCCATTTGCTTTATTTCAAGCATCCCGCGTGTAAAACATTTTTTCTGGATATTACATTTACATCTCGATCCTCATAAAAATGAAGAAAAGAGTAGAGCTTCTAAGTTGGCAACTCTACCCTTTCTATTTTTTTCGCTTTTAGCTTACTCTTTTTGTTTTCTTCGGGATATCAAAAACAGTAGCCCTATTATTGCAACTACTGGTATTGCAATTGTTGAAAATTCTGGAATTACCTCAACCCCTACCTGAGCTTGTGCAGTACCTGTACCATCATTTCCTGCATTATCCCAAACCTTAAGTGTTACAGTGTAAGTACCCACACTGCCATATGCATGTGATGCAGTCTTTCCACTTCCACTTGAACCGTCATCGAAGTCCCACTCATAGCGGTCTATTCCTGATGTCGCATCAGAAGATCCTGAGCCATCGAAACTGGCAGATTCGCCAACATCAACTGTTTGAGATGAAGGCGAAGCAACTGCATTTGGCGGGATAGTATCAATTTTCACCTCTTCGGGAGGTATATGGTTACCGGCTAAATCTCGCCCATCAATGGTATATATACCCTCTTTGTCCAGAGTAAATTCTGTCTCCGCCCTCATGAAAAAAATGTCTCCAGCTAAAATTGAGGAAGTACTGCCATCCGGTTTTGTGATGGTGACGCCGAATGGACAAGAATCAACCACCTGCACAGACACTGGTTTTTTTATGAACCAACCACTTTCCTCAGGCACTTGAAGTAATGTCAGAACTGGCGCGCTGCTATCTATATAGCAGCAAGTAACAAGTGCACCCAACTCCCAAGTAATTGCAGCCCAGCCAACCTTGGTCCATGCCTTCGGGTCTTTGACTAAGTCAAAGATGGTTACATCAGGGCTAGAAGCAAATTTAACTTCGACGGCAGTGTCGGATGTCTCCGTAACGCTGATCGTCGGCACCACTTCTTCAGGGACGTCCTCGGTACCGCTGAAGTGCACGAACATATTATGGAATTTACTATCGCCTTTGAGGGTAACACCTGCATCCACTTGTAGGATGGATAGACCACTCGACCCTGCCGGCTGCGGTAGGGGGGCCTTATCTGTGAAAGTAAAGACGACAAAGTCTCCAACGCTGTTAACGCCGGCCACTGTAAGGACGAAGTTGTCAGGATACCCCCAACGGCGACTAAGTCAAATCCTAGGTCACTCAGAGCAGGGGCATTAGCATCGATAACCGCCTGGACTTCATTTTCCAGGCTTGTTGAAAATGTGGTACTTGCAAACTGCTGAAAACTCTCATCAATTGTGCGTTCGACAGGGAACGGAACAAAAAGCTTAACTGAAGTGAACTCTTCACCAGTAAGATCAACATATATTGGTTGTGCTGCGATCGGGAAAACACTGAACATTAAAAGCACCAAAATCGCTGTCATCACAACTGATATTCTCTTTTTCATTTTTTCTATACACCTCCTAATTTTTTTAATCCCATACCTCTATAAGCCCCAACCTTGCCACCTCGGATTAAAATCCGAGGCATCCCCTGGTGGCCTCCGCTTATAGCTCCAAAAATACCCCCACGCTAAGCCCTGCCTCCTTGATGATTGCCTTTATTGTTCCTTTTGGAATATCAACCCCAGGATGATTTGGAATTGTAGTTCTCCTTTTTGTGATTGGATTATACCAGATTTCGTGACTCCCCTTTGCTTGCCTGTAGAATACGAAACCCGCTTTCTTTAGCTTCTTAATAACATCTCTTGCAGTGAGGGAGGGTAATCTCATTATACGGTCACATTTATCGGTATCTTAACATCTTGAATGACTTTTCTTGATGTCACAATCTCAAATGGTAAAGGGTCGCCATGCTCAATATAAGACTCAATAAGTTTTCTTGCCACATCTTGTGCTATTTCCATCGTCTCTGCTATTGTCCTCCCTTGCGCGATAAGTCCTTGGAGGGTATCACTCGTTGCAAGATAGCCCCCTTCTTCTAATTCCTCAATTTTTATGGATATGAGACATTCAGACACTTTTATCACCCCGATATTTTTTTTGCTTGTCTTTAACTATACGTTAGTTATGTATTAACTAAAAAGCTTTTCCAGTTAACTAAACAAATGCGTTCAACTTATTTGTGCACGATTCTATAATTTGCTACTGCGTTATGCGGGCTGTCCATTGATATCAATATTGGATTCCCAACCAACGTTGAATCATCAACCGTCCAACCAGTAAATGAATAACCCGTAATTACAGGCGCTGTTATTTCGGCTGGTGAATTGACGTCATACCAGCCTGCTCCAAAGACCGTACCTATATTTTCCGGATTTGTCTTCAAAGAAAGATAATATCGTGTTTTATATTCTGCGTTGCAAGCCTTATCTGAATTAACTGTAATCGTTCTCTCTGAATCGGTATTTCCATCATCCCATTTCACAAAAACATATTTGGTCGAAACGTCTTTATTGACCTCAGTTTGAGCTTTTATGGTATGCTCTGAGTTTTTCGACCATGTAAATGCCTTCGGCAATTCATCATGATAAATTACTTCACCATCTACTATTAAGGGTATATCTGCACGGTTAGAGTTTAAAGTAATCGAATAAGTAATCGTTTGCTGTACATAGTCGCCAGTAAACGTAATAGTACTATCAGGCGTTAACACCAGCTCTTGTGATGGGGGCGTATCATAGCCTTCAATTGGGTCAAATATAATTTTGTAAGTACCTATTAGAGGTTCAGTTGTACTCCAAGAACTCCCATCGCCTGAGAATGATTGTAATCCTATTATAGTGAATTTGGCGTTTGCATTGTTTGTATTTACAACGATTGCGCCAGTAACAGGAGCGACTGAAATTTGTGTTGAGAGTTTCTCTGTTCGAATGTTTTCGTAAATAACGTACCCATATATAGCATACTCGCCATCTGATGGGGGGCTAAATGATGCGGAGAGATCTTCCGTATTACCACTTACTACAGTATACAGAGGCGTTTCGAGTGTAGCAAAATATTCCCCATTTTTGTATATGTCAAAATAACCCTTGGCCTGCAAATTTGAACTGCCTAAGTTTGAAAATTTCAAAATCAATGGCGTTATTTCTCCAACTTTGGTATTTGAAGCATCAATAGACAATAATTTAGCTCTTGGTAAATGTTCAACATTATTATTTAGTGCGGATTGAGTGCCACTTAGTATATTAATATAATCGTTAGAAGTTGTATCTAATAAGCGATAATATGTATCAAATTCTTTAGCGATAAAACCAAGCATATTTTCATTTGATTTTAAATCAATAACTGCATCACCACCTCCTGAAATTAAAGCTACCGATGCTCCGCATATAGACAAAAGGGGTATTGCTGCCCCCATTGATGATACTGTGGCACCAATAGCAATAAGACAACCCCCCGAGCCAATTGTAATAGTAGTCCAGTGATACATTTGCTTCCGGGAATGTACTCCAGATTTAATCTCATAAAGACCATCATGGTATAATAAAAGCGGGTTATTGTCTAATGCTGTTTCATGGTTTGAATTAAATATATTTATTTGCTCTTGTATTATTACTTCTAACTCTTTTTCGTCTTTATTAGTTGTATCATAATTGTTTATAAAATTAATAAAATCCTTATGAGACTTCTCGATCTGAGCAAGTTTTTCAATATCATTAATCTTTAATTCTTCTCCCCCATCCTCTAACCCTTGTCGAATTTCATTCAAGGTTTTAGTATATAAAGTATCGTCAGTCCAACAAACATTGGATATTTGCTCATTACTATAACTTTTCCAGTCTTCAGAAATTATTCCATGAACAATAGATAAGGCAAAACCATCGATAGGGTTAAGAGTTGCGATTCCTGCACTAGTTAATGTCCTTGCTGCTGATTCAAATAAATTAAAGTCGAAATTATTATCAAAATAAACATAATCGCATACCATTTGTCGAGTATAATCTTCTATCATTTTTCGTCTATTTTCATATAGCATTTGTTCCGCTTCTAACAAATCATCTAATGTCTTAGTCGTTGTAATTTCCAATCTATTCTCTTGCCAACCAGATTTATCATACATGCCAGCCAGATGTGCTTTATGAATTCCCGACATAACATCGTAATAACCGGTGTTTGCATTTGGATCAATAACAAAACTCCGCTTGTACCAATTTCTACCTGGTGTGACTGTTACATCCATGTCATTGGTTTTATCTGCCATTTCTTGGCCAGTGGAATCTCGCATAGTCACCCCTAAAGTAACCTCTAAACTTTGACAATTAGGATTATATATGTAATAATGAAGTTCTACGGTATCCCCAGCCTTAGCCATAGTTGGCGTTATCTCCCAATTCGCCAGAACAGGATCTTGAGTTGTAGTCCCCTTTACAGAGAGTTGAAGATTTTCGTATTTAAATTGACATTGACGCTGTAAATCGCTTGCACCAACGTGCATATTATAAACTCCTGGTGTAGCAGAACTGGACAAATCAAAAGATAATTCGGAGATGACCTGCTCCCCGGATGTCATTGTAACTATTTTAGGATCAAAGTTTACATTACTGAACCAATTACTTGAAGCCTCGTCCCAACCCAAAGTAAGTTCAACACTCCCGGAAAAACCATTTAATGGCTTAACATTAACTAAAGTAGACCCTTTTTCTCCTGGGTTTAATAAAATCGAAGAGGGGTCAAGTTTTATTTCAAAAGTAGGTGCCTTTTTTAATACCGCATTTAGAGTCCCAGCTCCTGTAACACTTAATATCCCAAATCCATTTCCAATATCATTGACACTAACACCACCAATGGTCTCCCATTTATCAAAATTGTATCCTGTAGGTGCTATAGCTTCAACATAATAATATTCATTCATTCTGTATTGCTTTGTAACTTCTGAAGGCAGATTATGTGTAGCCGTATCAACTCTTATTGATCCGATATTGAGCGACCCGTCATTTGCAGAACTTCTCAAAGAAACGGTATATGTATCTGTATCAACTATTAGCCAACCCGCCTTCCAGGTTTCATCGTATTTGTCTGATTGGTCAGGCTTCCAGACACTGTATAAAACATCGTAAGTACCTGCTTTCGTACCGGATGGAATCACAAAACTTCTTGAATACCACCTGGTATCAGAAGGCGGGAGTGATACAACTTTATCGTTTGTTGGATCAGGTATTATTTCGCCTGTATCCTGATTTCTAATTCTGGTTATGAGTTTTACATCTCTGTTGGAAGTATCTGTGTTTTTGATTGAATACCAAATTTTAATATCATCATTAATACCGGCAGTAATTGGACCATTCGTTGGAAGGCTTTGTGTAGGTGGAGTTATTCCAAAGTCTTTGAAACTAATAGGATCTTCCTTTGAGTCTACTTTCTCAACAAGGAATTCCATAGGTAAAAAATTCTCTCTGCAACCACACGCAGGACAGCCACCTCTCCCTTGCCATGAAATAATTCCGCCTTCCGCATCTATAATTACTCCAAAGCCAGAATAATGGGTATGCATGTCATTGGTTGGAGGATGTGCACCGATATAATCACTATCAGAAGGGCCAAATATTTTGGTTATCTTATAGTCCGGATTTATTATCTTTATGTATCCCTCTGAACCAGGATTAAATCCCGTTCCTCCAGTTATATCCACGACAATTCTAACTTCATTATTACCTTCCCTAAATCGTGAAACTATTGACTTGTCGTAATTTTTTGGTCCCAAACATCGACTATCCCAATTTGGAAGGGAATCAGAAAATGAATCAGCATCTAAGTCTGCCTGTACTACCTGTCCAAGATTTGCTTTTTGTCCAAAAAGTACAATTGGGGACATAGTGTCAGAGGTCCATATGTTTCTAATTTCTGCTTGAATACCCATAGGTGGTGGAGTGACCGTTGGTGTGGGTGTAGGCGTTGGAGTGGGTGTTATTCCGCCAAGTGACACCATCCAAAGATCGCTATTACCCGATCTGGACGATGTAAACAATATTTTATTTCCATCAGGACTCCAATCAACTGCTTCATCTTGTGAACTATCAGTAGTTAGCTGTACCTGATTGGTACCGTCTGAATTCATAACCCAGATATCCGAATTTCCTGATCTCTGCGATGTGAATGCTATGTACTTTCCATCAGGACTGTAAATTGCATGTTGATCCCCATTTCCTGGTGATGTCAATTGCTGTTTGTTGGTTCCATCAGAGTTCATCACCCAGAGGCTATAGCCTACTCCGTATACTATTTTAGTACCGTCTGGACTCCACCATGGCTGATTATCGTCAGCAGGATCGTCAGTCAATCGCATTTGATTGCTTCCATCCGAGTTCATAACCCAGACATCATCATTTCCTGCAGCACGCCTTGATCTAAAAACTATTTTTGAGCCGTCAAAATTATATTTGGGATTAGTATCGCTTCCTGAAGAAGTTAATCTAACCTTGTTGGAACCGCCGGGATATTCCACTTCACGGATATAACTAGTATATGAACCCTCTTTATATATCATTTTTGACATATCAGGCTTCCAATACGGGTCATACCCATCTTTAACTAACAGTTCCTCATTAGTTCCATCCAAATCCATTATGTAAATATAAGACATATCAACGTATGGGTATCTCGAAAAAGCAATTTTACTTTCATCAGGGCTGAAACATGAACGTCCCTCAACTTCTGGAGAATTTGTTAACTGCGTCACGCCTTCATTCGTTATCGTAGCGCTTGTGCACCCCACGCCTCCCAGTAACAGCATAACTGCAATCGCCGCAAAGGTAATCGCTATTACTTTTTTGCTTGTTTTTCCATTCATTTTTTTATATCCTCTCCTATTTTTAATCCATATCTAAAAGCCCCAGCCCAGCCACCTCGGAATAAATTCCGAGGCATCCGTGCTGCTGTTTTGCTCTTTTCCGTATCATAATGCTTACCACTTTCCAACACCCCGTTTTTTATCTTCTATTTCCAACGCTTCTTTTTTTGTCAACTTACTCTTTTTAATAATTCTTTTTTGTATTTCCTTCAATCTATCTCCCAATCCAATGGCTAACTCTTTTGCCACTTCTAACTGTCTAATTATAACCGCCTTTAAATCTTGCGTTTCTTCATTTTCATAATCTGAGATGTTTTTGTTCATTTGTTCTATGAGTTTATTGTGTTCAATTACTGTTTCTTTTATCCATTTCAAATTTCTTTTACCAATTATATCTAAATCGATAATGTCATAGTGCAGATTTAGCGAACTTTTTTGTTTAAAATGCATGTGAGATAATGCGTAACTTAAGCTCATTACTTGTATATCTAAAACACTTATAAGGGGGTTTATAAAGCTTCTAAGTGTTTCAAGTGCTCCCTCCTTTTCTAGTTCGCTGAAGTATTTTACGCAAATAAGCATAATTAGAAATAAGATGAGAGGAACACTCAACCAATAAGCTAAGAATAGTTTATCAATGGCCATAAAATATAGCCCCCCTCCACCTACTACCGTTAGCCACCCGATTATACCCGTAACAAATATTGTTATCCAATTGTCTTTTTTCATCACTTCTTATCTTTTCTTTCTGCCCATTACGAAGCCCCAGCCGCTCCACACTCGGATTGAAATCCGAGGCATCCTTGGTGTTCCAGATTCTCTTCTATCATTTCACCATTTTAATCTAACTTAAAGAGAAAACTAAAGCTGGTAATGATATGATGTCTTTTTATATATTTGTATTTGTTTAGCTAACCACAAGATTACACAGATTTTTACGAGAAAATATGAAGCCGTAAGATATAAGATGCAAATCTAACCGCTATTCCATGTCCTGTATCATCTTCTTGTGTTAATCTCGTGGGTTTTTTGGCCTCAACTATACAAATTCAAAATTTGTTATGCACACATCAAAAAATTGCGATAGGGTTGACATTTAGTTGCAATTCTGTACTATCCCACGAAATTATTTTACCCAAAACTGTTAGTTTTGCTTTGTTTGAAGTGGGTAATAAACGTGCTCCTGTTGTTGTAATATTAGTTTTATCCCCAGGAATTTCTATGCAGATTTTGTTTTCTCCTTTTTCATAGGGATTACAGAAAGTTAATACAAGTCGATTAGACACCGATGTAGAAATATTAAAATCTTCTCGCATAATTACGAATCCTTTTACCTCTTTTAGTTGCCGTATTTTTTCATCCCGCGTATATTTCTTTTTATATTTTTCGACAAAATCATCTTGAACTTCTTGAGGAATTTCGAAATCAAACTCCTCCTTTATCTTTTCACATCTCCTAAAGAAGTCGTTTTCAATGCTGTGGTCATAATCAAAACATTCCAATCCAAATGTTATTTGCTCGTTTCGTATTAAAAATTTCTCCAAATCGTTATATGCTGTTTCGATGTTTTCGCTGAATGTAAGTTTTTCTAGTCTTCTTTTAGATTCCCCCTTCCCCATAGATGCTTTGAGGATCTTATCAACACCTATTTCCCCTTCTTTTTTACCTATTGTTTCCTCTTCTATTGAATCAAGCCTGAAATCTTCTTGGATTTGGTTATGAAGCGACACTACTATGTTTTCATCAAAATACCAAAAAACTTTAGGTGTATTTATTTTTAATAACTCCGTTTTAAGTTCTTTGCTGCTTTTATCCTCAAAAATGGTTTCTGCGGGGTGATGTTGGTATAACTCACCTTGAAGTCTAGCCGTACGCCATCGCAAACGATCTATTCTGCTCCGGGAGATACGGTATTGAAAGATTAAAACCCCTGTAATAATTCCTAGTACTAAACTAATAATTAACAAAAGCATGTCCATGTTAAAACACCTCCATTTGTTGGGGGAACATTCATTGCAAATGCATTCATTCCTTTCTTTGACATTGTCCTCAGCTTATCCCGTTTTATCTCATTTTGTTATCATATATGTCTGCATCCTTTTTATGGTTTTAAGTCACATACCCCGTACTTAAGTACAAGGCCTGTACTTAAGCA
>QENH01000007.1 GCA_003336485.1 Candidatus Methanophagales archaeon | reverse complement strand
GAAGGTCCGAAAACCAATAACTATATCTGCAGTATCGTCTGTTATCGGCACAAGCAGTAGCGGGATCTCGTTCGGATCGTGCTGACACTTTTTCTTTTTTCCAAAAAGAAAACCTGTGCTAAAAGAAAAAGTAATCAAACTTTCATAAAGTTTGAAAGAAAAGGTTCTTACTCTTCAAGTGAATCGATCGCACGATCTATAATGCTTGGATGTATCCGGAAATCGCTCGCTTTGAGATTCTTTAGCATTCCCTGTGCATGTTCTTTGGTAAAATAACCATGAATAACTCCTCTGAGGACTATTCCAATTGTGCCAACTACAGAAAATCCTTCACTCTTCGCGACGATTCGCACTTTCCGCTCATTTGAAAAGAATATCTCGGCATGCAACTCCTCAGCTAACACCTTAACATGTGCCTCTCCGATATGGATACGGTATCTCCCTGCAATACTTCTTGCTTTGCTATCATCAGTTTCATAAACCCTCAAAACCCCCTGACGAACTGTCTTTTCGATTATAGGAACCTCATCGTATTGATAACGCACCATTTCCAACTCAATATATCTTGGTATGTGTACACACATATACAGTTCCCGTATTATGTTCAATTCATTCAATTTTGCTAAGTGAATGATGACATCGGAATCACTTACCACTCGCTGCATATGCAATGTCCTCTTCCAGCTCTTCTAGTCCATAGTTTATGTAGGTGTCATGTTTTTTAAGCACTTCCTGCATTTCCTTTATTGTTACGCCAATCAAATCCGCAGCTTGTCGTAATGTCATCTTTCCGTCTCTGTAAAGCCCTACTACTATTAACTCTACCACTGATTTCTCTATTGGTTTCTCTAAGACATCTGTAACCCTACTAGGGATTCTTACTTTTGTCGCCATTTTACCTTCTATCTACATATAATTATTGTATCTTTAGCACTCTAGTCTATCCATCCACAAATCTCGTCGGTGCCCCATAATGTAACCCAACAACCGCTTCGCTTTCGATTAAAAGACAAATACCTGCGCCTGACATCCCAAACCCAACATTCATAATTCCTAATTCGTCACCCACCACCCAAGGTCAGCCCTCCGCCCTTTAGCCCTTCCCCCTTTTGCCCTTAGCCCTTAGCCCCTAATTCATTTACCGTTTATCGCCCTCAACCGCGTGAGCACATGGAAAGTCAAGCCCATAAACAGCCCAATCGCACCAAGGATCATAAATATCGATACCAGCATCGCATACGCAAGCGAGAAATATCGGGTCTGATTATACTGCTGCAACAGCAGTATCCCAAAGAAGACCCCAATAAGAAATGTAATGAACCCCGGCAGCCCGACATAAAGCAGCGGGCGCTTCTCCGCAATGAGCCCAATTACCGTGTTCAGCACACCGACACCATGTGTCACCGGATGCTTAGTAGAGGTTTTGAAATCGCCGTATCTGCAGTTGATCTGCACATCCGCAAACCGTAACTCATGCTCGTTCGCTATACGTGTCATCTCCGACTCAACCGCGAAATCGTCCTTCACTAACGTGCCTGCTAACAGATCGATCGCCTTTCTATTCAACGCCCGGAACCCGCACTGAGAATCCCTAACATGACCGCCAGTTGCATGGTCCAGCACCTTCCGGCCTACGCGCCGGTATGCGGGCATCTGATCGAACGTCCGGAAACCAATAACTATATCTGCAGTATCGTTTGTTAACGGCACAAGCAGTTGCGGGATCTCGTTCGGATCGTGCTGACCATCTCCATCCAGCAACACTAAGGTGTCAAAGTCGTGTTCGACTGCATATCGCAGTGCGTTTTTAACTGCACGCCCCTTACCGGCGTTCTTATCGTGCGCAACGACTACCGCACCTGCTGCCTCTGCAACCTCGGTGGTATCGTCCGTAGACCCGTCATCTACGACCACAACCTCGTCCACATGCCGTTTGGCTTTCAGGACGACAGAGCCAATCGCAAGTCCTTCGTTATAACACGGAATCGCAGCAATTTTCTTCATCACACTTTCTTTCTAAAGAAAGAACCTGTACTAAGAAAGGACCCTTTTTGCTACGCAAAAACAAGGGTTCTTGCTTCTTGTATGGGTTCTTTCATCTTCTAAAAAACTTTTTTGCAAGCAAAAACCTTTACTAAAAAACCTAAAAAGTTTCTTTAGTCAAGTTTTTAAAACTTTCTGAAAGAAAAGTTGTTGGTGTATATTTCTAGCACCACATTACGCCAAAAAATCTTCTGCCCAATCTATAAACAGATAAAAATCCGGTAGATTCTCTCGCAGTATTTCAAACGCTATCTCGTCATCTACCGCCCCATACCTGTGAACTACTATATTCCTGAATCCTCGCATAGATTTTAATTTATCTTCGTTCTAATAACCGCTTTCCTCATGTAAACTCCTTCTCCTCTTATAACCACAAGATTTGCACAGATTTTCACGAGAAGTAGGAAAGATGCAAGATGCAAGTAAATCAATTGGTCAAACACACACCCATCCATCTACTGTTCTTAGATCTACCATCTCGCTTGTAACACGACACCTTTTTACCGAATACAATTTACTCATTACATACAGCTCTCGCTCACCAATGCCGGCCCTCTTATCATTCCACCAAAAAGGTCAATTCAGAAACGGCACCATCTGCTATATTGTCTTTGCTCTTGTATTATCTCTATCTTTTTGTGCGATATAAATACAAAAATAAATCCATGACTGAAACACCTCTTCAATTTTAAACTTGTATCCTACATCCTCTCTCTGCTTCCCTCTCGTGAAATCTCGTGGGTCATGCATAGTTTCATTTACCGTCTCTCCGCCTCAACCCTGCGATCACATTCAGCGTCAGACCCCTAAAATAAAATAAAATTTAAAGCCCAATAGCACCAAGAATCATAAAAATCGATACCAACATCGCATACGCAAGCGAGAAGTATCTCGTCTTATTATACTGCTGCAGCAGCAATATCCCAAAGAAGAGTTGAGCACACCATCAAACCTTCAAGATACAAAAAGTTTAATCCGAAACCTAAAAAGTTTCTTTGGTCAAGTTTTCTTTTCTAAAGAAAAGTTGTTGGTAACGTTTTTAAAACTTTCTGAAAGAAAGGTTTGTGCTAAAAGAAAAAGTAATCAAACTTTCATAAATTCTGTTTGAAAAAAAAAAGGTTCTTACTCTTCAAGTGAATCGATCGCACGATCTGTAATGCTTGGGTGTATCCTGAATTTGCCCGCTTTGAGGTTCTTTAGCAATTCTTGTGCATGTTCTTTGGTATAATAATGACGATTAACTCCTCTGAGGACTATTCCAATTGTACCAACTACAGAAAATCCTTCACTCTTCGCGACGATTCGCACCTTCCGCTCATTTGAAAGGAATATCTCGGCATGCAACTCCTCAGCTAACACCTTAACATGTGCCTCTCCGATATGAATACTATATCTCCCTGCAATACTTCTTGCTTTGCTATCTTCAGTTTCATAAACCCTCAAAACTCCCTGACGAACGGTTTTTTCGATTATAGGAACCTCATCGTATTGATAACGCACCATTTCCAACTCAATATAGCTTGGTATGTGTACACACATATACAGTTCCCGTATTATGTTCAATTCATTCAATTTTGCTAAGTGAATGATGACATCGGAATCACTTACCACTCGCTGCATATGCAATGTCCTCTTCCAGCTCTTCTAGTCCATAGTTTATGTAGGTGTCATGTTTTTTAAGCACTTCCTGCATTTCCTTTATTGTTACGCCAATCAAATCCGCAGCTTGTCGTAATGTCATCTTTCCGTCTCTGTAAAGCCCTACTACTATTAGCTCTACCACTGATTTCTCTATAGGTTTCTCTAAGACATCTGTAACCCTACTAGGGATTCTTACTTTTGTCGCCATTTTACCTTCTATCTACGTATAATTATTGTATCTTTAGCACTCTAGTCTACCCATATTCAAATCCCGTCTGTGGCTCGTAACCCAACAACCTCTTCGCTTTCGATTAAAGGACAAATAACCGTGCTTAACATCCCAAACCCAACATTCATAATTCCTAATTCGTCACCTACCACCCAAGGTCAGCCCTCCGCCCTTTAGCCTTTGGCCCCTTGATCTTGTCCTTTAGCCCTTAGCCTTTTGCCCTTAGCCCCTAATTCATTTCCCGTCTTTCCGCCTCAACCCTGCGATCACATTCAGCGTCAGACCCATAAAAAGCCCAATCGCACCAAGCATCATAAATATCAATACCAGCATCGCATACGGAAGCGAGAAGTATCTCGTCTGATTATACTGCTGCAGCAACAGTATCCCAAAGAAGACACCAATAAGAAACGTAATGAACCCCGGCAGCCCGATATACAGCAGCGGGCGCTTCTCCGCAACGAGCCCAATCACCGTGTTCAGCACACCATCAAACATTCAAAATACAAAAGGTTGTATTTGTATAGCAACATAAAAAAACCACGAGATTTCACAAGATTAACACCAGAACTTGGGATTATTGGGGTATAAATTAGTTAATAGTATACTGAAACCATGCTAATATTATTCTTTTTCTCGTGTAAATCCGTGTAATCTGGTGGTTATAAAAAGTAGCTAAACAAATACAAAAGGTTTAATCCAAAACAGTAAACAAAATTTTTATTTTTTATTTAAACCGCAGATTCTCACGAGAAAATATGAAGATCCATGATACAATATCCAAGATGCTAGCCTAACCGGTATCCGACAACATGTAAGTGCTCAATATCCAATGGATGGAAATCAATATTTAATCAACACTTTCAATATCCCTTCTGTCCGTTCCAATCCCTCTTTTAGCTCTTCCAAAGTCTCAGGCGGAGGGTTTATATTTCTCTCTCTTAGATATTCAACCATTCTCCATACACTAACCTTTGCCCTAACCGCGGCCTCTTCTATACTTATCTTTCCTTCCATATATCTCTCTGCTGCTCTCTTTAAACGGTACCCCTCAACATCTTCTAAGAGCATCTTTCTTATCAAGGAAACTCTGTCAAGATGTTCTGCTTTTGCAATTTCCTCCAATTCATTTATAACCTCTTTGGGTAATCGCATGGTCACGACATTCTTCATTTTAACACCTCCAAAGCCTTCTTTATCAAAAAAGCAATTCGCTCTTCCGTTGTTCCACCAACCGATCTCAGTCTTATCAAACTGTCCGTAAACTCTTCAAAACTAATTGCCCCCTTCTTAAAACCCGCCAGGAGTATTTCGTCTGATCTCATTATATTCACACCCCTTTTCACGAATTTTTTATATGCCGCCCTATCTGAAGTTATTGCAACCAAATCTTTGTTCTGACTTGCGATTTTGTATACATTTGTCTCTCCAGGCCCAACAAAATAGAGCTTTTCTTTCTCATAATTCCCTCGATCTTCTAATTCCTTGATTTTTATACTTGATGATTCCTCTATTCTCCTTTCCAATATAATAGCATCCGATTTTTGTTCTTCTTTCCCTTTTTCTACCGACTCGAAATACACGATCTCACCAATCCATATCTCGTCGAATATTTGCAACGATACATCCCATAATCCTGCCGTTATGAGATATATCAGCGTGCAAGAATCTGGGATCGCTTTCATAATATATTCCTTGTGCATTCAATGATATATTTTTGTTTTATCTCTTGATCGATTCACAGATGAGATGGTGGATTTTCTCAGAAAGTGTGTGCTTCAGGCTATTGAGTTTCAAGCACAGCAAACCGGCCGTATTTTGGATGCCAAATTGGGGCGTTTTAAGGATTTAGTTATCCAAGATAGCACGATTATTCGGTTGCATAAATCCCTTGCGAAGATATGGCCTGCTGCAAGAAAACGCGAACCGATACACGCATTTACGCTGGGCAAAGGTGTTTACGCAACAAGCAGACCGATTATTAACGGAAGTTGTTGAATGTATGGGGCTGAAATTGGATATGCTCACCATATACGACATTTATATTGGCCAAGGATGCGATCCTATTGCTAAAAGGGAGAGGTTGATGGAGCGATGGGTTACTTAACCGAACACGCATGAAAACGCCACAGTATATCCAAGTAATTCTCAACAAACCATGCATGCACCTTTTTCAAACCTTCCACAAATCCCGTATATGGACCTTAACCCAGCAACCACCTCTCTTTCGACTATAAGACAAAAACCTGTGCTAAAAGAAAAAGTAATCAAACTTTCATAAAGTTTGAAAGAAAGGTGTAATCAAAAACAATCAAAAAATGTTTTTAGTCATGGTTTTTACCGCAGGTAAAAAAGTTGTTAGTTTAGTTTTTAAAACTTTCTGAAAGAAAAGTTTCTCATAAAATCTTGGCATAATCCCGTGATTTTACTTGCTGTTTCATATTAACATTTCCCATCACTCCGTGCTCTGCCAATATGTCAAGCATCCTTCTCAAACTCAGCAACTAACAATGATGAATTAGTTTGATCCTCAAGTCCCTTTAATTTAACGTTTGAATAATTGTATTCCCTGCATTGTCCCGATCTATTATTCTCCTCATTTTAGCATTCGCCTTACAAAGTCCATAAATTCACGGGTGCCCGCAGCTGGGTCATCGTTTATTTTACTCTCTTGAACTCTATTTTGTGAGCTATTATGAAAATGTTTGGGAAACGTAGAGACTCCTTTCCACTTGGGATCAGGGAAATTGTCATGGCGATATATCTTCCCATTGATTTGTCTTCTCTCCCAGTGATAGGAGAAACGACCCGGTATCTTCTTTGAAAACCAGATATCCACGATCGAACCATCTCTTATGAAGACCCTGAGCTTATCATGATATATACTCGAATCTCTCGTTATATCATTATATTCTATATCAACAATTCTCTTCAGTTTACTTAAATCTGGCACGGAATCCGCCCCATCGCATTTAATAGGTCATCTCTTTTGGATTCCAAATAATCCAGTTCCATAAAATCATCCCTCATCTCTTCCTCGGTAATTGTTCCCCTTTTTAACTTTTCATCCAATTCAAAGATAGATCTTATCCCATGTTTAGCACAGATTTTGTATATTTCTGCCTCTATGTTCCTCAATTCCTTTTCCAGGAATGTTTTAAGGCTCTCTCTCTCCAATTTCTCTCGATTCATGCTAAGAGACTTCGCCACCTCTTCAATTATTTGCATGCAACATTCCCCCATTTATGTGATTTGTAATACAATACATTCTTAGATTTACTTGATATTTAAATCTTTTTTTGTGTCTTTCTAAACTAAACAATTTAATTCCTGCACAATTAAGATCCACATCACACCTCTAAAACTCTGCAGTTCGCGCTATATCCGCCCAATTCTCAATACACCACACATGCACCTTCTTCAATCCGTCCACAAATCCCGTCTGTGCTCCGTAAGGTGACCCAACAACCGCTTCGCTTTCGATCGATTAAAAGACAAATACCTGTGCTTGAGATCCCAAACCAAACATTCGTAATTCGTCACCTACCACCCAAGGTCAGCCCTCCGCCCTTTAGCCCTTTGCCCCCGTTAGCCTTTTGCCCCTTGATCTTGGCCCTTGGCCCTTGGCCCTTGGCCCTTGGCCCTTGGCCCTTGGCCCTTGGCCCTTGGCCCTTGGCCCTTGGCCCTTGGCCCTTGGCCCTTGGCCCTTAGCCCCCGTTAGCCTTTTGCCCTTAGCTCCTAATTCATTTACCGTTTATCGCCCTCAACCGCGTGAGTACATGGAAAGTCAAGCCCATAAACAACCCAATCGCACCAAGGATCATAAAAATCGAGACCAGCATCGCATACGCAAGCGAGAAGTATTTCATCTGATTATACTGCTGCAGCAACAGTATCCCAAAGAAGACACCAATAAGAAACATAATGAACCCCGGCAGCCCGATATACAGCAGCGGGCGCTTCTCCGCAATGAGCCCAATTACCGTGTTCAGCACACCATCAAACATTCAAAATAAAAAAGGTTTAATCCAAAATAATCAAAAACGGTTTTTAGTCAAGGTTTTTACCGCAGGTAAAAAAGTTGTTGGTAAAGTTTTTAAAACTTTCTGAAAGAAAAGTTGTTGGTGTATATTTCTAGCACCACATTACGCCAAAAAATCTTCTGCCCAATCTATAAACAGATAAAAATCCGGTAGATTCTCTCGCAGTATTTCAAACGCTATCTCGTCATCTACCGCCCCATACCTGTGAACTACTATATTCCTGAATCCTCGCATAGATTTTAATTTATCTTTGTTCTAATAATCGCTTTCCTCATGTAAACTCCTTCTCCCCGATATAATCATAAAAGTTGCTGATAAATCAGAACGTCATATAGATCACTAAAGAGTTCTTTCAGAACGTTAAACCTAAATCTTGATTTTTTCTAGCCCCTGCTCTATCTTTCTGTGCATTTTAACCCCCTCTAGTATCCAATTTGCCATTATGTAACTATAACGGCCTTCGAACAATCAATCGTCTTTATATTCGTTGTGAAAGGCTCTGCATCTTCATAAGTTACTATTGTGTCGTCTATGCTAACAGCATTTAACACCAGGTCCAAATAAACCTCGATGGCACTCTCTTAATGCATTTATTGGGTAATTCTTAAATCAATAAAAGTAATTGGTGTTGTTCCTTTGTACCTTGCACATCTTAATTTTGTCTGCAAGAATTGGTCAAACACACACACATCCATCCATCTACTGTTCTTAGATCTACCATCTCGCTTGTAACACGACACCTTTCAACCTTCTCAACCCTTTCAACCATTTCAACTCAGTACCCGATATTACAGACAGCTCTCGCTCACCAATGCCGGCCCACTTATCATTCCACCAAAAAGGTCAATTCAGAAACGGCACCATCAGCTATATTGTCTTTGCTCTTGTATTATCTCTATCTTTTTGTGCGATATAAAAATAAAAATAAAAATAAAACTTTACCTCTGCTATCTGCCAGCTCCGTTTACAACCACAGATTACACAGATTTTCACGAGAGAACAATAATAGAAAAGATTTTTCCGAGGTTCATCGGTGATTTTATTTTGTATTAACCATTATTTCTTGAAACTTTCTGAAAGAAAAGGTTTGTGGTAAAAGAAAAACCTTGTTTCTCTTTTTATCACGGCTTCCACGCTTGTACAAAATCCACTCTATCAAAATCCCCATCATTCGTTGCAATATTCCCGATTCTGTTCTTATCCATCGTTGATAAGTGTATACTATCAGTAATCAAGAGCCCATATCTTGCACCTAATTCAACTGCTCTCTTGATTGAATCCACATCTACTTCCAAAATATTTAAACCCGCCATTGAGAGCTCAAAAATATATTCCCTTCTTCTATTTTCTTTAAGAAAATCGAGCTACTCACTCCGTATATTGGGTCATCGAAGGCATTATATATGAATATATTTGCATCGATAAATATCCTCTCATTCGTGGTATAATCGCTTAAGTGCATTTATTCACCCTTATATTCGTAGTAAAGCTCTTCTAGATCTTCTTCTGATAAAGGTGCTCCTTTTACAATCCCTTTTACCTTTTCTGTTAACGACTTTGGTTTGATAATTATCGTATGCCCACTTATTAAAATATGCGCATCTCTTTCAAGTCCAATCTTCTTCAATATATTTAAGGGGATCGTAAGCCCCTCATCCGAAATTTTATATTCTTCTACTCCCATTTTACTTCAATTTTTAGCATTATCTTCCTTACGTTTATTATACTTCCTTATGATAAATACTTTTCATCCATTCTACGGTCCTTCTAATTCCTTCTTCCATTCCAGTCTCCCACCAACGTTGTACACAAACTTTTTTGCAAGCAAAAACCTTTACTAAAAATAAGGGTTTTGCTAAGAAAGGACCCTTTTTGCTTCGCAAAAAACAAGGGTTCTTGTTTCTAGTATATGTTCTCCCAGGTACGCATTTCAATTTTGAAATTCCAATATGAACTCCGCCGGCGTTATACATTAAAATGAATATTGGTTTATCTCTGCATGCATCTGGGGTGCAGATGGCTCTTATGGCAAAGAGGGAACAGAAGTATACCTAATATACTCGGATACTGCGAAAATATGACCGCATTGTGCTTCCTTGCATAAGTGAAACACGATCGAATCGCAGCACCATAGTCCTTATTCTCATCATGCGAAACGGCCGCAGCATCAAACATTTCAAAAAGGTTTAATCCAAAACCTAAAAAGTTTCTTTAGTCAAGTTTTCTTTCCTAAATTCTATTCTTTACCTTTCCTCATTATTATGTAACTATCGGATCATCCCTTCCAACTTCCCTCAGAACTAAATCCGAATAATCGTCGATGGCACTCTCCCATTCCTGCCTACCACCAACAATACTAAATAATCCCTATATATACAAATACAGATTATTTATATGCTTCATCGTGATGTGTAAAGTCTAAAAAGATTACTCTGCGCTCTTTCTCATTTATCGCATAAATGAGTACAAAATGTCCAATATGAACTCTTCTTTTACCCTTTATCTTAGTTTCCCATGAAGAAGCTTGCCAATATGTGGATTCTCTGTAATTTGAACCATTTTCTTTTGCACTGATGTGTACAACACTTTATCTCTTTTCGCCAACTTCTTCAACTTAGAAACTAACTCTTCATCGATATCTTGGCTGTAGCTATTCATTCTTCAGTCTTCAAACTCTCTAAAAATGCATTTAGCTCACTTGCATTTTTAAAAGTCCTGGCTTTTCCTTCTTTTACTCTTTTCTCCGCTTCTTCCACACTCTTTACAAACTCCTCTCTAAACATCTCTTCCGGCGGATAAAATTGTTCCTCAAGTGCGTTAATGATGCTTCTCACAACTCTATACCTTATCTTCTCCTCTATTCTTGGAGCAAGTCGCTCCACAAGTTGTTCCTCCTCAACCATCTTTTTCTTTCTCTCCTCTTTCTTATTTAATTTCCCACCAGATATATCTTCTGGAACGCGGGTTGTAATAGTCTTGGTCTTCATCCGATCACCTACTTGAGTATATGATACTTCGCACTAAGACTCTGCACTCCTCTCTATATCCCCCCAGTTCTCAGTAAACCATGCATACACCTTCTTCAAGGATTGAAAACTTCGATTAAATACCCCTTCTTCGCATCGTTCACGTATCTCGTAATTTTCTCGAATCTATTTCACTTTTTATCATGCCCATTCCCACATACGAGTTTGAATGCCCTCTCTCTCCCATAAATATTTGCGCAGTATTGGCGAAGTTAAAACTCCGCACACCCATCTATATTCTCCCAGTTCTCCACAAACTTCAGGTATCTCTTTTCTTCTTTTTCCAAATCTTCTAAACTCATACCATATTTCTTATTTTTGTCTCCCTTCTTATAAAGCGGGCAGTAGCCACGTATTTTAAGGCATTTACTTATAGACCTTCTTTCTGTGTTCAAAATAATGAAATACTACGACATCCCCCTCAATCTCATAAATAACTCGGTATTTCCCCACTTCTTCAGACCTGCACCCTTTGAAAGAATATCTTAATGGCTTTCCTCGTGTAGGAGCGTTCAAAATTTTAAGCACCACTTTTTCTAACTCTTTCCTCTTATCGCTTTTGAGTTTCTTCGTTTCTTTTAAAAATGTCGGTGTAAATTTTGGTTTGAACTCGCTCATTCTTCGTCTACTAGTTTCTTAAATTCATCCCAATCATATAACTTGCCATCACGCATCTCTTTCCTGCTTCTTTCCACACTTTTTACCATCTTTTTATTCTTTACTATCTCTAATTCATCATACAATTCATCCACATCTCGTTTTAGCCGACTTACCGCTTCAAATATTCGTAAATTTATACCCTCTTCTGTATCGATTTGTTTATTCACCATTTTACTACCTACCCTCTTCTTTTAATAAATTGAGATTGTTCTTTCCATAAATAGGTGTATGTAATTTAATCTTTATTAAACTCGTATCCTTCATCCTCTTCCTGCACCCATGTTGTGAAATCTCGTGGTTTATGCATAGTTTCATTTCCCGTCTCTCCCCCTCAACCCTGCGATCACATTCAGCGTCAGACCCATAAAATAAAATAAAATAAAATAAAATTTAAAGCCCAATAGCACCAAGAATCATAAAAATCGATATCAGCATCGCATACGGAAGCGAGAAGTACCTCGTCTGATTATACTGCTGCAGCAGCAATATCCCAAAGAAGACCCCGATAAGAAATGTGATGAGCTTAGGCAATCCGATATAAAGCAACGGTCGTTTCTCCGCAGTGAGCCCAATCACCGAGTTCCGCACACCATCAAACATTCAAAATAAAAAAGGTTTAATCCAAAACCTAAAAAGTTTCTTTAGTCAAGTTTTCTTTCCTAAAGAAAAGTTGCATGCGTGTTCGGTTAAGTAACCCATCGCTCCATCAACCTCTCTCTTTTGATATTTGGATCGCAACCTTGACCGAGAAAGATGTCGTATAAAGTGATCCCATCCTGTTTTAGCCCTACGCATTCCAGTATTTCGGTTAATAATCGGTCTGCATGCTTGGTGAACACTTTTGCCCATCGTAAATGCGTGTATCTGTTTGCTTTTTCAGGATTTGCATTGCGAATCAGTCGATGTATTCGACGTGAGCACATTAACGTCAGAATAGCAATCCAAATCAAGCATTTCACGAAGTTTGGGTTTTCGCTCGGTATCTTATCCATACGATAATAACTTTTTAACTCCTTGAATATTTCTTTCCCACGACATCTACCGAGTTTCCTCGACATTTCCGATTGACACTAACAATCAATGGATTTGCGTTTCCTTTTAGCCTGCTAACGAAAAAGCCACCATAACAGGCAATTCTGTCAAAGAATAGGTATTTAAAGTATCCAAGGTCGATGAGCAGGATACGATCCCTGAGCCTGGGTCCCAATCGAAGTATCTTGGCCTCTGAAGTCCGTTCTGGATATATCCTTACCGATTTAGGGCCATCGGCAACAGCACTAATGA
>QENH01000125.1 GCA_003336485.1 Candidatus Methanophagales archaeon | reverse complement strand
ACACTAATGTCTGGGTACGAACACAAGGATGACAAAATACAAAAATAAAAAATAACGTGGTTTTTTTATTTTGATAATTTTTTGTCACGCCAGCACCTTTTCTACTTCTGCGATCGGAACCCGAACCTGCTTCATCGTATCTCTTTCCCGTATCGTCACTGCATCATCTTCCAGTGTTTCGTAATCTATGGTGATACAGTATGGTGTGCCTATCTCATCCTGGCGCCGATACCGCCTGCCAATACTCCCAGACCCATCATATTCGACGAATATTGATGCATCGCGCAGATTTTGAAACACTTCCCTCGCTTTTTCTTTCAACTCAGCCCTGTTAAGTAAAGGAAACACAGCCGCTTTTATCGGTGCGAGCTCGCTTTTCAACTTCAGCACTTGCCGGTTCTCTTTACCTACTTGCTCTTTATAATATGCACTTTCCAAAAGCGCATAAAATATCCGGTCCATACCGTAAGAGGGCTCAATCACATGCGGTATTATCTTTCCCTGCTCTGTACGCACACTCATATCGGTATTAGAAGAAGATGCATGCGCTTTGAGGTCATAATCACCTCTATCTGCCACCCCTACTATCTCCATCCAACCATACCGATCACTAAGGAACTCAGCATCCCAGCAATCGGTAGCATAATGCGCCATCTCATCACGGTGATGCTGCCGGAACCGTAGCTTAGCGTGAGGAATACCCAACCCCTCTAAGAACTCGTCCACCTTCGCTATATGATACCCTAAATACTCATTTGCCATTATCCCACTTCTAACAGCTTCTCCTACGCTCTTCTCCTCGTAATTCGTATTTGAACTCGCTGGAAGGAGCTGCAGCACCCTATCCGCCACAGCGTCAAATTCAGGATGACTGTTCTTATCTCTCGGTGCTACAAACACCTCTACCTCTGCCAGTGTGAACTCGCGTAACCGAATAAGACTTTGCCGTGGTGAAATCTCATTCCGATATGCCTTCCCTATTTGTATTATCCCAAAGGGCAGTTTATCCCGGTTGAATCGCAGCAGACGTTGAAAATTGAGGAAGATGCCCTGTGCCGTTTCAGGTCGCAGATACGCTTCACTTTTCGTACTTTCCTCGCTACCCGCTTTAGGCACGCCTATTCTCGTCTGGAACATCAGATTAATTTCGCCTGCTGCTTCAAGCATACCACCACAGTCCGGGCATTTTTTCCCTACATCCAGATCTTCAGCTACCCGAAAGAAGTTCTTACAGCGTGTACACAGAACTGTCGGATCTGTAAAGCTTTCTAAGTGTCCCGACGCTTCAAATACACTCCGTGGTACAACGCTAGTCGTTTCTATCTCGTAAAAGCCTTCCCTCATGTAAAAATCGCGCCATTTGTTTTCTACCCGCCTTTTTAGGCCTGCCCCTAATGGCCCGTAATCATAAAAACCCGCAGCCGCACCGTATATCTCAAAAGCCTGCCCTAAATAACCCCTTCTACGTGCAAGCTCGGCCACATCATCTTTTGGCGCACCTTTACTACTTCCTGTGTCGGTCATTTCTTATTGATTTTAGCACATATCTGGCTCTTTTATGCATAAAACGCGCACCAAAAAAGGTCATTGCTCCGTACCTTCAAATAAAACCCGCAACAGATCTCTATCGATAAGCATGCCTGTCAATTTACCCCGTGCGGAAATAACAGGAAGCTGATCAAACTTGTTCTCACTCATCTTCCTTGCGCAATCACTCACCGCGCTATTACGAGTTACTGTAACCACATCCTTTACCAAAACATCCTTCACAAGCTTATCCGACAATTTTATCTTCGATACGTCATAATACAACCTCACCGTGTCCCTCATCCCTTCCCAGGTCCATGCATCCTCATCCGATCCCAAAGATAAGTCGGATTGTTCAGTTACGTCATCTATCACAGCTACATTTATTAGATCCAGATCAGTTATCAGTCCAACCAATTCAAGCTCCAAATTTAGCACTGGCACTGCTTTTACCCGTGCAAGCTCCATTATTCTACCCACAACAGATAGCGGCATCTTGTCCCATACCGCCATGGTATTATCCCCTATGTAGCTGTTTATGGACCCGTCATAATCTCTCTTCGCAATTTCTCGGATGATGTCAGCAATAGATATAAGCCCTACGAGCTTGTCACCCACCACCACCGGCAAACGGCGTATTCCATGCAAAAGGATAATCTCCGCCGCTTCTGCAATGGTCGCTTCCGGACTGATTGTAATTGGATTCCGGCGCATCAGTAACGCTATTTGATCCTCATCTCGATTCTTTAGCACATCCTGTCTCGTAACTACACCCACTACTCGCTCGTCTTTAAGAACTGGAACCCCAGAGATGTGTTTTTTCTTGCATACCGCCATCAACTGCTCTCTCGTTCCAGGAACTGTAACGTAAACGACATCATCTACCATTACATCTCTTACTTTTGTCCCTTCGCTTTCTTTCCCTTTCATCCCTTTATTTCTAAACACTATTATTTTACATCTACTTTGTATTTACCATCATAGACTAAAAAGGAAATCTCCTTCCCTGGTTCAATCCTGCCCTTCTCCAGCAAAGCCGCAGGTATCGTGATTTCTGTGGTCGTGTAGTCTTCCAGGTCCATAACTTGCGCCGTATCACCCAAAACAGAGAGTATCTGACCATTTTTTCGCTCTATTACAGGTACGTAAATCTTCGCAGTAACTGGCTGAATCGCGGTTCTTTTTTGTGAATCAAAGACACCAATCCCTTCTATCCTCGCTTTTGCTGCCCCATGCTTTCCTGGCTTTGATGTTGACATGCTCACTATCGTGCATGGTTCCTCATCTAAAATAACATATTTCCCTTCCTTTAAAGTCCTTACCTCTGTTAGCCCTTTCATATTTATGTCCTAACCTCCCTTCCACCTTCTTTCGGATATTTTCTCTCCGTTTTCTCTTTTTTTAATACTATGCACACGACAAGTTTATAAATACCAGACACATATATGTTAAGAGGGGAACAAGAACGAGGTGTCGTGGCTCATCCTGGAAATTGTGGCTCTACTTCTGCTACTAATCTTATCGGGGTTCTTCGCTGGTTCTGAAACTGCCCTGATCCGGATAGGGCGGATAAAAGCACGGTCTCTGCGGGAAAAGGGCGTGGAAGGAGCTGAGACAGTCCAGAAGCTGGTGGATGATCCCGAAGCTTTGCTCACAACTGTGCTTATAGGGAATAATGTAGTAAATATTGTAGCGTCTGCATTGACTACTTCTCTCGCCATGACGTATTTCGGTGATATTGGTGTAGGGATAGCAATAGGCGTAATGACTTTTTTAATTCTCACTTTTGGTGAAATCTTGCCCAAAACCTTTGCCGTGCATCATGCCGAGCGGTTTTCTATTGCAGTTTCTAAGCCGCTGGAGGTTTTGATTTTTGTACTCCGTCCTGTTACAAAAGCTATTTCCATGATTACGAGCGCAATAGAGCGGCTTTTTGGTATGTCGGGGCAGCAGGGAAAATTGCTCTCTGAAGATGAGGTGAGAACAATGCTCGATATAGGGGAAGAGGACGGAGCGATTGAAAAGGATGAGAAAGAGATGATGGATGGCGTGCTCAAACTTGATTATATCACGGTAAAGAGCGTGATGATACCAAAAGAGGATATGGTTTGCCTTGAAGTCACTCAAAGTATAGATTCCACTGTGGAGCTAATAAGAAGGTATGGATACTCAAGAATTCCGCTATTCCGTGGGACCGTGGATAATATTGTGGGGGTATTATATGCAAGGGATCTGCTGATAAGAGCAAAGGGGGGAAGTGATTCGCTAAAAGAGCTGATGAAAACGCCTTATTTCATACAGGAAACAAAAAGGGTGGATGACCTTCTCTATGAATTTCGGAAGGGTAAATTTCATATCGCTATTGTCGTGGACAAAGAAGGAATAACGCAGGGTCTGGTTAGCTTAGAGGACCTTTTAGAGGAAATAGTAGGCGATATATATGATGAATATGACCATATTGGGAAAAATTAAAAATATGGAAAAATTATAACGGATCTAACTAAAGCATGTAGCAAGCAGATTACAAACTCACTTCTTATACCGCATCTTCTTCCGCCTCTTCTTCAACTTGTGCTTCCGCATCTTTGCTACCTTTCTCTTCTTTCCGCAGGGAATTTGTAATCACCACCTTTCATATCTACTCATACCTTTTTAATTACATAAATATAAATGTTAAGGTGGAGAGGAGATGGGTAGAATAGAGCGAGCACCAAGTTGGATACTGAAATACAAGGAAAGGATAGAGCAAGGGTCCGTAACGGTGGAGGGCATATTAGTGGAGGAGAACGAGCTAAGGGCAGAGCCAATAAAGATATCGTCTGTGACGAGGGCGATAAATGCGATGGGCTGTCCAATCACAGGATTACGAAGAGAGAGACAGGGGGGCGTAGATAGAACGAAAGCGGGCGGAGATGCTGGGCGGTCGATTGAAGCAGGATCTGAGAGGATAGATGGCGGACCGGATTGGCTGCAGAAATATCGTGAACGGATAGAAGAAAAAGCGATAACCGTGGAAGACATTTTAGAGGAAGAGAACAAGCTAAGAGAACAGCCGATAAAACTGTCAACCGTGACGAGAGCGGTAAATACGATGGGTTATCAGATTACGGACTTGCGAAGAGGGAAGGAATCACAACAAGGGGCAGCAATAGGTGGCGGGGAGAAGAGCGGGAGCGAAGCGATAAAAGCGAGATCTGAGCAAACAGGGAGTGGACCTGGTTGGCTGCAGAAATACCGTGAACGAGTAGAGAACGGTACGATAACGGTGGAGGGGATTTTAGAGGAAGAAAACAAAATACGGAGCGAGCCGATAAAGATCTCTTCGGTGACGAGAGCGGTAAATGCAATGGGTTATCCCATAGTAGGCTTGCGAAGGGGAGTAAAAGCGAAAGCAGAAGCGAAAGCTAAGACGTCCTTTGAACATGGTAAAGAGCCCGAAAAGGCGGAGAGAGGGCCAGGATGGATGCAGAAATATCGCAAACGGGTAGAGAACGGTACGATAACGGTGGAGGGGATTTTAGAGGAAGAAAACAAAATACGGGGCGAACCGATAAAGATCTCTTCGGTGACAAGAGCGGTAAATGCAATGGGCTATCCAATTGTAGGCTTGCGAAGAGAGCATAAGGGCGAAGTTAAAAAATCGGAAAAGCCAAAAAAGGTCGGCACCGTAGAACCTCAATATTTCGGTATTGACAAAATATCGGAAGAGACCGAGAAGCGATTCATATTAGTTAAGAAGAGTTGGGAGGAAGAGTTAGGTAAATCCCTGGATAACGACTACTTTGTAAATGTACTCCTTGCATTAGCAAAGCTCGTTGAATATGGGAAAACACTTACGCCAGTGGTAAGCTAAGCTAAGCTAAGCCAAAATAGAATAAAATAAATGAAGATAATGGTGGCAGAGTATGCCGTTGGTAAAGGTGGGGGCAAGTTGGTAGCGGAAGGTGAAGCGATGCTAACAACGCTAAAAAATGGCTTTGATGAGTTAGGACATGAAGTCATCTATCCAGAGGCCGTAGCCGATTTTGGAGCGGCAGTAGATAAGCTATCAAAGGAATGCGATGCAGGCGTCGTTATCGCCCCCGACGATCTGCTATGTGAGTTTACAAAGCTCGTAGAGTTGAATACTGTCAATTTGGGCTGCCCTTCTGATTCTGTTAAAATCTGTGCCGACAAGAAGCAGACAATAAAGGTATTAAGCGAGGGGGGGATACAAGTGCCGAGAATTGTGTCAACGGAAGAAGTGGCGAGTGAGCAAAGATACGTGAAGAAGCCGAGATATGGATGTGCATCGGAAAACGTCTTCATACAGAAGGGCAAAGATATACGCCCCACGCCCGACCATATTATAACAGAATATGTAAAGGGGGAGGACATAAGCAGCAGTGTAATAATTAGTAAATCATCTGTGCTGCCTCTGACGATAAACAAGCAATTTATGAGAGTTGATGGCGAACGGCTACGATATGGTGGTGGGTTAGTGCCTTATTCAATAGAGCAAGAAGCCGAGAGCGAGATAAGGCGCATGAGTGAGAGAGTGGTAACCCTGCTTCACTGCGAGGGCTATGTGGGAATAGATTTTATATTGGGTGATGATGGGAGTGCCCATGTGGTAGAGGTAAATCCGAGACCTACAACATCCATTGTAGGTATAGCGAAAGTATTAAATTATAGCATAGCCGATTTGATATTAAGAGCGAAATTTGGATCTTTACCTATGCCCAATGAAGTTAAAACCGAAGGATCGTTTATCTTTGAACTCTCTTAGAGTCATTATATTTAACAAAGAAACTTTAAAAACTAATGCTTTTTAGGTAGGGTGAAAAGATGCATAAAAAACGAATAATTGCAAGCATAGCGAAAGATGCCCTCGATCTTATCATGGAAGTAAGCAAATATAATCATCCAAAAGAGTTTATCGGGCTGTTGCGCGCCGAGGAGGATCTCATAACCGACGTTTTATTCCTTCCAGGCACTATTTCTTCCGATGAGAATGCGATTATACGATTGGATATGCTACCAATGGGTCTTAGCTACGTAGGGTCTGTTCATAGTCATCCGCACCTGACAGTTATGAAACCGTCGGAACAAGATCTTTTTATGTTTTCTAAGACAGGAGACCGTCATATTATCTCTTTTTACCCATACGAAGAGCACTGTTGGGGATGTTACAATTCGAAGGGAGAGGAGAGAGCACTAGAAATAGTGGAGCGAGATACAAAGGAGTTAGAAGTGGATAAAGAATGGTACGAGTATTAGCAACAGGGACATTTGAACTACTCCATCCAGGGCATTTACTCTATTTGGAGGAAGCGAAGAAGTTAGGAGATGAGCTTTTTGTAATCGTTGGAAGAGATGTAAACGTGAGAAAGCGAAAAAGAATGCCGATTATATCAGAGGAACAGCGGTTGAAAATGGTATCTGCTTTAAAGGTGGTAGATAAAGCGATGTTGGGTAGCAAAGAAGATATGTATGCACCTTTATATAGTATAAAACCGGATGTAATAGCAATAGGATATGACCAAGCTTTTGATGAAGCGGTGCTGGAGCAGGGGCTTAGGGAAAGGGGATTCAACGCGAAAGTTATCCGTATAAAAGAGCATGATTCTAATGCCTTTTGTAAAGCAGAGGCGATAATAAGACATATATCGAAATTAGTAGAGGTAGAAAAATGGAAGAAGAACGGGGATTGACTCGAATAGGGGTATCACTGCCATCCAATCTGTTGAATAAGTTTGACAAGATAATTAGGGGGCGAGGATATTCCTCGAGGTCTGAGGGGATAAGAGATTCAATTAGGGCTTATATAATAGAATATGAGTGGATGGAGCGCGAAGCCGGAGAAGAGATAGGAACCATAACTTATCTCTACGACCATAGTCAAAGAGGATTGGGTGATGAGCTAACGAAGGTGCAGCATCATTACATTGGTATGATAAGAACGTCGACGCACATCCATTTGGACGAAGAGAATTGCTTTGAAATCGTAGTGATGAAGGGCGATGCGAAGAAGATAAAGACGTTAGCGGAAGATATAATGAGTCTTCGAGGGGTAAAGCATGTAAAGTTAACGACAACACATGGGGGAATATAAGTAATGGATGTAATGGATCAGGTAAAGAAGGGAACAACTACCATCGGCTTGGTATGTGGTGGTGAAAGTATAGTATTGGCGAGTGAGAAGCGTGCGACAATGGGTTCGTTTATTGCTTCCAAGACAGCAAAGAAGATATATCTGGTGGACGACCGCATAGCTATGACAACAGCAGGGATAGTGGGCGATGCGCAGGCACTGGTTAGGATAATGACTGTGGAATTGCAGCTTTATAAGATAAGGAGAGATGAACCTATGACCGTAAAAGGAATCTCAACGCTATTATCCAATGTGATGAATGGGCAGAGGTACTATCCGTATATTGTACAACTTCTTATAGGTGGTATAGACCGAGACGGAGCGCACTTATATACAATAGATCCGCTTGGTGGTAATACGGAGGAGAGTGAAATTGCAGCTACTGGCTCTGGTTCTCCTATTGCATACGGTGTGCTTGAAAATAAATATACAAAGGACATCTCGTTAGAGAAAGGGACAGCACTTGCGATACAGGCACTGTACTCCGCGATAAAGAGAGATAGCGCTTCAGGTGAGGCGATAGAAGTGGTGACAATAACAAAGGATAAGTATGAGCCGTTAAGCGAAGAAAAGATAAAGGAATTAAGGGCGTCTTCGTAATCAAAATTTTGTTTTTGAAGCTTTTATTGCTTGTTAGGTTAAGAGGCTATATGAGCTGAAGGAAGTGTATCGTTCTAAGTTAAGGAATTAAGATAGAGATAGGGATAGCAATGTCAGCAGAAGGGAAGCTTTCAGAATTAAAGAAACGGATAAAAGAGATATTACAAGATGACGTGAGTATTTCCGGCGTGGAATTTGAGGGACCGGAACTTGTCATATACACAGAGGACACGCTGAAATTCGTTGATGATGGCGCCATGGTTAGGACATTGGCGAAGGAGCTGAAGAAGAGGATTTCCGTTAGACCCAGTAGTAATATACTAATGGAGCCGGAGAAGGCATCTAAGGTCATTTACGACATTATACCAGAGGAAGGTGGTATAAAGGATATCTATTTTGATATGGACAAGGCAGAGGTGATAATAGAAGCAGAAAAGCCAGGGTTGGTGATAGGCACGCATGGGGCAACACTTAGAGAAGTCGCAAAGGTGATTGGATGGCGCCCTAATGTTATCAGAGCGCCACCTATACAATCATCAGTAATAAAAAATATACGGCGCTATTTAAGGGAAGAGAGCGATTTCCGAAAGAGCTTTTTGAAAAAAGTGGGGCGCAGGATATACAGTGAGAAGCTAATAGAGGACGAATGGCTACGAATAACTGCGCTGGGTGGATGCCGAGAAGTAGGGCGGAATGCGTTTATGCTTTCTACGCCCGAAACGCGGATATTAATAGATTGCGGGGTGAGTGTAGGCTCAGAGGGGATGCCTTACCTCTATGCGCCCGAAGTAACACCAATAAGTAATATAGATGCGGTAGTGATAACGCATGCACATCTGGACCATACTGGTTTAGTGCCGCTTTTGTATTTATACGGGTATGACGGTCCCATATACATAACACAGCCAACAAGAGACCTTATGGCACTTTTGCTACTTGATTACTTGGAGGTATCAGCACGAGAAGGAAAGAAGATCCCCTATAAATCTTCCTTTATACGAGACGCAATAAGACATACAATCCCATTGAAGTATGGAGATGTAACAGACATAGCTCCGGATGTAAAACTAACACTATACAACGCGGGGCATATATTGGGCTCTTCGATCGCGTATTTCCACGTCGGTAACGGGCTTTATAATGTTGCATTTACAGGAGACATGAAGTATGAGCGGACTTTTCTTTTCGATCCTGCGTTTAATAGTTTCACTCGACTTGAAGCACTGGTAATGGAGTCCACATACGGCGGGATGCGCGATTTCCAGCCGTCGAGACGTGAAGCGGAAAAGAATTTGAAGGAAGAGATAGAGCGAACATTGAAACAGGGCGGGAAAGTGATAATACCTGCTTTTGCTGTTGGTCGTTCGCAGGAGGTAATGATAGCCTTAGAAGGTATGCAGTTAGAGGTGCCGGTCTATTTAGATGGTATGATCTGGGAAGCAACTGCGATCCATTCTGCGTATCCTGAGTATCTCAACAAGAATCTAAAAAATTCTATCTATCAGGGCGCAAATCCGTTCTTATCAGAGATATTTGTACAAGTGGACGATGCAGAGAAAAGGCGGGAGATTATAGAGGGCGATGAGTCGTCCATCATACTCTCTACCTCGGGTATGCTAAACGGCGGTCCCGTGCTTGAGTACTTGAAAGGGCTTGCGGGTGATGAACGGAATACGCTTATCTTTGTTGGATACCAGGCAGAAGGGACGCTTGGAAGAAGGATACAGAAAGGTTGGGATGAGATACAGCTTTCAGCCGATGGTAAGATGGCGAATATAAAGATGCGGATGGGAACAGCGACGATAGACGGCTTTTCCGGGCATTCTGATCGCAATCAATTGCTAGAATACGTGAAGCGGATACGACCACTACCATCTAAGGTGATGTGCATGCATGGCGAGAGTAACAAATGTATTGCATTAGCAAGTGGAATACACAAGAAACTTAATATTGAGACATCCGCACCAATGAATTTAGAGACTTTGAGATTGGTGTAGTGTAATAAGCTTTGTATTCCAGAATAAAGTATTAAGAGAAGAAGAAAGTAAATAAAGGGGGAAAGAGCGGAAGATGACAAGTATGGGGGAACTGATGGAAAGGATGGGCATAGGGAAGCGGATACGGACAGAGAGGATCGTGGATCGTAACAGTGGGCGAAGTGTTATTGTTCCTATGGATCATGGCGTGTCATCAGGTCCAATATATGGGTTGACGGACATGAGGATCGCGGTGAATGCAATAGCAGAAGGAGGTGCAAATGCAGTACTCGTGCATAAGGGTATTGTTATAGCAGGCCATCGCGGGTATGGTAAGGATATAGGACTGATAATACACCTATCTGCGAGCACTTCGTTAGCTCCTGACCCATTAAACAAAGTTATAGTCGCTACGGTAGAAGAAGCGATGAGATTAGGTGCCGATGCAGTGTCAATGCACGTGAATGTGGGTGCGGAAAGCGAAGCGGAGATGCTTGAGGATCTTGGCGAGACTGCAATGGTATGTGAGGAATGGGGCATGCCGCTTTTGGCGATGATGTATCCAAGGGGCGAGAAAGTGGAAAGTGAGCATGCAGTGGAAATGGTAAAGCATGTGGCTCGTGTGGGTGCTGAATTGGGCGCGGACGTCATAAAAACGAATTATACCGGCGATCCCGACACATTCAAGGATGTGATACGCAGTTGTCCGGTGCCGGTGATAATAGCCGGTGGGCCAAAGGCGAATACCGATGCGGAATTACTGAAGATGGTGGAAGATGCAGTTGCCGCTGGTGCCGCTGGCGTTTCCATAGGTAGAAATGTGTTTCAGCATCAGAATCCGGCAGATATGACAAGAGCGATAAGTAAAGTAGTGCATGATGGCATCTCAGCAAAAGAGGCAATGGAGATGCTGAAATGATATGACAGAAAAGAGAAGAGAGATCTGGATAAAAGCGGATGTAGGGACGTGGGCAGAAAAGAAGTCGCGGATTACAACCGGTTTAGAATCCGGTGTGGATGGCGTGCTTGTGGTAGAAGCGGACATAGCGAAGGTGACGGAATTAGGCCATATAAAAATAGCTGCCTTTGTATCTGACTCGGAGACTGAGTCAGAATCGGAATTGGAGTCAGAATCAGGAATAGGAGAAGCGGATATAGTTGTTTACGGTGCGAGAAGTGAAGGCGATGGCACAACGCAGATCCCATTGGAGATAGCAGAGTCTGACGTTTCAAATGCGTTAAAGAGCACATTTGGTACTAAACCAAACGCAGGGTATGTGGAGCTAAGAGGGAAGAAATATGAGCAATTTGCAGTGGATATTGCAGATTACTGTAATTATGTGATTGTGATAGGAAAGGATTGGAAGATAATACCGCTGGAGAATATAATAGCGGAATTGCAGCACAAGGACGCGAAGGTGATTGCGGGCGTGCAGAATGCAGAAGAGGCAATGACGGCATTTGAAACACTGGAATACGGTGCTGATGGTGTGCTTCTCGATACAGACGACATATCCGAGATAAAAAGAACGGTCGAGCTGAGAGCCGCAAGCGAAATGGGTAAAAAACCGCTTTCCATCGCGAGGATAACCAAGGTAGAAGAACGAGAAATGGGAGATCGGGTATGTGTGGATACCTGCTCATTGATGACTTTAGGTGAGGGGATGCTGGTGGGTTCTCAGTCGTTCGCGTTGTTCCTTGTGCATTCGGAATCAGAAGAGAGCCCTTATGTGGCTGCGAGACCGTTTCGTGTGAATGCGGGTCCGGTCTATGCCTATGTGCTGGTAGGAGAGAAGACACGGTATCTGTCGGAATTGACGTCCGGAGACGACGTCTTAATTGTGAATGCCGAGGGCGGTACGAGAAAAGCTATTGTCGGCCGGGTGAAGATAGAGAAGCGACCACTTATGCTCGTGGAGGCGGAAGTGGAAGGAGAAGAGAAGAGGAAGTGCAGTATTATTCTCCAGAATGCGGAAACGATAAAGTTAATGGGCAAAACAAAGCCGATTTCCGTGGTCGATTTGAAGGAAGGAGATGAGGTTTTGGTTCATGTAACGGAAACGGCGAGGCATTTCGGGATTGCTGTTGAAGAGATGGTGATAGAGAAGTGAGCTAGCTCGAGAAAAGCGAGGTTGTGAAAGTGGGAGAGATGAATAAATGGAAAAGGAATTTAATCAAATATACCAGTTTAAAATAACCTTGGAAGGTGTCAGGCCACCGATCTGGCGGCGGATACAGGTGCCAGAAACCTACTCATTTCGGGATCTACATATCGCCATTCAGGATGTGATGGGCTGGGGAGATTATCATTTATATGAGTTCCATGTTGACGATGTTTCTATAGAAGCCGATGAAGAAGGTTTTTGTGTCGATGCTATGTGGAAGGCTTTTCGGCACAAATCAAGAACTGCATCTGCCGGCAAAACAAGGTTAAGCGAATTTATAAAAAAGGAAAAACAAAAATTCCGTTATCTCTATGATCTTGGTGACAACTGGAAACATAAAGTGGAACTGGAAAAAATTCTGCCAGGAAAAAAAGATATTGATTATCCAATATGCATCACCGGAAAAAGAGCATGCCCTCCTGACGATTGCGAAGGGGTCTGGGGGTATGAAAATTTTTTAGAAATTATAGACGATCCCAATCATTCAGAGCACGAAGAAATGTTGGAATGGATTGGAGGAGATTTTGATCCAGAATATTTTGATGTGAAGGAAATTCATTTTAGGGGTCTCATGACTCGTAACAAACGCAGCAAGCAGGTTATTGTGTGAACAGAATCATATAAACCTAAAAATATTGTAGGCTTATGAAAATAACAATTTTAAATGGGAATCCGGATAATCAAAAGTTTGCAGAGAGGTTATAAATTCTGATTTTGTGCTGTTTGCTGCGCCTCTTGTTATGGGATTTCCCAGCGCTGTTTTAAAAATTGCTATGGATAAGCTTATCCCGCTTCTCCTTCCCTATATTAAGCTGGTTGATAATACGGAGTGTCACCATGAGAAGAGATATGACAAAGAATATCCTTTGATTGGGCTATTAATTGAAAAGGGAGATGATACTGATAGCGAGGATATTGGAATAGTGATCGATATTTTTGTTCGTTTTGCTATTGACTTTAGACTGGAAAGGGTCATTACATAGCTTACCAAAAAGGCTCAATACA
>QENH01000126.1 GCA_003336485.1 Candidatus Methanophagales archaeon | reverse complement strand
CAAGTGGGCAAAAAGATTGAACTATAAAATCCTTATATTGCTCTTCACCGTTTTAGCATGCGTCATCATAACCGTTTATTTCGCTTCTGAAGGCGAAACGGGGGTGTATACCCATTTCTTCTATATCCCCATCCTTTTAGCCGGGGTGTGGTACCATAAAAAGGCGGTTTACATCGCTCTTTTTCTCAGCTTTTTCCTCTGCATAAGCTATATTCTTGTAACCTATCCTTTAACAAACCGTCTTCCGATAGATGTAGTAGAAAGGAGCGTCATTTTTGTTCTTGTTGCGTATGTTGTCGGGCTCGTGAGCGAGAAGCAGGCTAAGGGGGAAGAGAAGCTAAGAGAAACAAAAGATTATCTTGATGATATAATTACAAGTTCTGCGGATGCAATCGTTGTTGTGGATATGGAAGGTATAGTGCGTTCATGGAACAAAGCGGCAGAAGATTATATGGGTTATACGGCAGAGGAGATAATAGGGACAAACAACAAAAAATTTTTCGCTGACCCGGAAGAAGCGTCGAAAATAATGAGAATTGCGCTGAGAGATGGCACACTCAAGAATTACAGGACCACTGTGTTGAATAAGGATAAAAAACCCGTCTACATCAGCATGTCAGCGGCATTGTTAAAGGACACAGATGGCGTGCCGATAGGCACTGTCCGTGTGAGCCGAGATGTAACAAAGGAAGAGCTGCTGGAAGAGGAGATAAAAGAGGAGCGCGACAACCTGAATTTGATACTCGAGAGCATGACGGATGGCGTATACATTGTATCAAAAGACTATGACGTAGAGTTTATGAACAAGGTTTTGATTGATGCTTTTGGATACCATGTCGGCGAAATCTGCTATAAGGTTTTTCATAATAGGGTAGACCCATGTCCACAGTGCAAGAATACAGCGGTAATGAAAGGTGAGACTGTGCGGTGGGAGTGGCACTCTCGTCGGAAGAACAAGACTTATGACCTCGTTGAAACACCGCAGAAGAATATTGACGGCACTATATCGAAATTAACGATATTTAGGGATATAAGTGAGCGAAAACGAATCGAGGAGGAGCTGAAGGATGCTGAAGAGCGATATAGGGTAATCTTTGAGCATACTCTCACCGCTTTGTGTGTCATTGGAGCGGGTGGAAGAATATCATTGGCAAACCATGAATTTGAGACCTTGAGTGGATATACAAAGGGCGAAATAAGAGGTAAGAAGTGGGCAGATTTTATTGCTGATGTGGACTTAGAACGGGTGCAGTATTATTGCGTGGAAAGAAGAGAAGGCGGTGCGCCCGCGTGCTGCCCTTTCAAGTTCGTTAATCGCAGTGGCGAAATAAGGCATGTGAATGCATGGATAGAACCAATCCCCGGAGATAACAAGTGCATCGCTTCCTTGCTTGACATTACCGAATTAAAAATGAAGGAGGACGAGCTGCGTGAGACATGCGAAAAACTTACGGAGCTGGACATAATGAAGCGAGATTTCCTTAACGTGGCATATCATGAGATGCGGTCTCCACTTGCCCCAATTGTAGGCTATGCAAGTCTGTTGGAGCGCTGTGAAATCCCGGACACGGGGAGAAAATATTTACACAATATAGAGCAATCTGCAATGGAGCTGGATAAGATGATTAATCGGATGTTAGAACTTGCGACCATTGACGGTAGGAAGACCGACCTAATTTTGGATGAGTTCCTTCTCGCAGAAGTGGTGCAGGAAATGACCAAGAGCTTTGAACCGGCGGCAAAGAAGAAGCAGCAAGTCATCTCCGCGGTCGTTCCGGAGGTAGAAATCCAAGCAGATAGGGAGAAGACAGCAGCTATATTCTCTAACTTGATCTCTAATGCGATCAAATATGCCGATGAAGGGGCGAGAATAGACATTAGGGTAGAGGATAGAGGGAACGATATATGTGTATGCATAGCAGACACAGGGATTGGCATTCCAAAGGACCATCTGCCGAAGATATTTGAGCGATTTTACATGGTTGATACCTCTTTGACCCGTAAGTCAGGGAGTCTTGGATTGGGTTTATCAATAGTCAAGGAATATGTAAAGTTACATGGCGGGATAGTATGGGCTACAAGTGAAGTGGGAAAAGGCTCAAAATTTTCCTTTATTATCCCAAAAAGGCAATAGTGAAAGGTGGGAGGAAAAAGATGCAGAAGAAGAGGATATTGATTGTGGAAGATGCGATATATATGCGTGAAATGCTGGTGGATATGTTTGGACAGGAGAAGGCGAAATACGAAGTAGTTGACTTCGCGGTTAACGGAAAGGACGGGGTAGAGAAATATAAAGAATTGAAGCCGGACATCGTTACTATGGACCTTGTCATGGAGGTGATGGATGGGATTCAAGCGATAAGGGAGATAAAGGAATATGACCCGGACGCTTTGATTATCGCTATCACTGCTTTGGGCACACCGGAGCAGAAGAATGCAGCGCTGGATGCGGGAGCTGCGGAATACCTGTGGAAACCTTTTTCGATAAAGAATTTATTTGATGCACTCGAAAAACTGCAGGTGAAGAGCGAGGGATGAGCGAGGAACCACAATTTGAAGAGGTCTTGCGTTCTCTCAGAAGGAGCCGAGTAAGGACTGAAATCGTAATGTATCTCTATAAGATCTATCCAAATGCTTCGTATCCTGCTGAGATTTCCAGAAATACCGGGATAGACCCTACAAATATCCTGGGCGGGCTGAGAGGGATGGGGAACAGGTTCGATGCAGGGAATTCGCTGCTCAATCAGGGCGTTGTGGAGAAGGTAGAGCGAGAAAAGGCGATATACTATCGGCTTTCTGAACAGGGTAAATCTTTGATTGAAAGCATTCAAAAAGGATAATCAAATATCAATTACGAATTAGGAATTAAGTAAGGATTGGGGGGCTAGGGGTTGGTGGGTGAATTGGAAATTGGTAGATGAGTGGCTAGGGGCAATTAAAAGTGGGTTAAATGCCCCCGAGTGGGTTTTATAGGGAGTATCATAAAGGGGTGGAAGGGCTTTGCACCTAAACCTTATTATTACGTATTATTGATTGTACATTATTGAATTAGTGCGAATGTTTTAACGCAGATCGAGCTGCCCCGAGAACAGATTGCCGAGTTCTGCAAGAAATGGAAGATACGCGAATTCGCACTGTTTGGATCTGTACATCGTTTGGGAAACAGTTAACACCGATTTACCGCCACTCATTGAGGTTATAGAAGGCATCCTTCAAACGCTAGAGTAAACATGAAATTCACAATTGACCTACAGATTATCAATTCGACTTATGAATTGGCACGCTTTAAACTGAGAAACCGAAGAACAAATTGAAAAGAAGAAAGGTGTTGATAAACGAGGTGCGACTTCCCAACTTTAAGTGCAAAGCCGAGCGATAGCAAAACTATATATATAAGAAAAAACAGAAAAGCTTTTATACGCCTGCACACATACCCACATATGTAGGCACATGTGTATGTGGTGGCGATGGGGATAAAAAATATTTGGCAGAGGGGGGAAGAAAAAGAAAATGGGAATAAATGGGATTTTGGACTCGTGGAGCTGTTTTGGTAAGAACCCGGAGCTTGCAACTCGGGTTTTGATGGATCAGGTAAGTGCGGCAGTATCGCATGCTAATCCGGTACGTCATGTGCTGGAATTAGAAAAGAGCGGGTATTTAGAGGATACACGGACATTAGCGATAGGAACTGCAATGTTATATTCGATTGCTTTTAGCGCGATGTATATGTTCCTGTATCTGACGTACGGTCTAATGTGGTTTTAGGGTAGGTAGAAAAAAAGGAGGGCTAAAAAAATTGTTTGATAAAGAAAGCAAAGCGGGATTTGAGGATATATCTCGGACTCTTAAAAAGAGCAGGGTGAGAAGTGAGATAATGATGTATTTGTATAATAATTATCCGGAAGCTTCATATCCTGCGGAGATCTCAGAGAACACTGGTATAGACCCTACAAATATCCTTAAAGGTCTGAACGGAACGGGCTGGTTTGGTGCGGCAAAATCGCTGCTCAAACAGGGCGTTGTGGAGAAGATGGAGCGAGGGAATGAGACATACTATCGGCTTTCAGAACGTGGTAAATCGCTGATAGAAGACATGTCCATGAGATAAAATGCGGATGCAAAAGAATATATATGAGAGAAAACCGAAAAGCTTTTAAGTGCATGCACATGCGTTTGTATATGTAGGTTTGTGTGCATGTGCGGCTGACGGGAAAAAAGTAAGGGATAGGTGAAAATAGGGATGGGAAGAAGAATAAAACAAAAGTATTTGTTTGGTATCTTGTATGCTTGCATTGCGATGAGTCTGATAGCTGGTGTGCACGTTCAATTTTTCACACATTTTCATGCGGACTTCGTGTGGCAGGAAATACCAGGATTCTCTGCGATATACGGTTTCTTTGGTTGTGTTGCCATCATCATCATATCAAAAGCGTTAGGGCATCATTGGCTGCAGAAGGAGGAGGATTACTATGATTGAGTGGCTGCATCCGGGACTTATATACATCTTCGGTGCGCTTCTGATACCGGTGCTAAAGGGCAGATGGCAGAAGGCATACATGCTTATGTTGCCGATAGTGGCACTTATAGATCTCACGTTTATGACAGAAGGGACATACTGGAGTTTTCCCGTTTCTGATTATGTGCTTACTTTTGGCAGAGTGGATAAGTTGAGTTTGATCTTTGCATTTGTATTTGTGATTGCATCATTTTGCATGACGCTTTATGCACTGCACGTAAAAGAGAACGGTCAGCATGTAGCAGCTTTTCTCTATATCGGTGGTGCACTTGGCGTGGTCTTTGCTGGTGACCTCTTCTCCTTATACATATTCTGGGAGATAATGGCATGGGCTTCGCTGTGCCTCATATGGTATAGGAAGACGAAGGCATCTTCGGAAGCGGGCTTCCGATACATTATGGTGCACCTTTTCGGTGGTATATGCCTGCTGGCGGGGATTATATTGTATGTGCAGAGCACGGGTTCAATTGCTTTTAACGTCTTTGATTGGGGATTAGGCTGGGGCTACGTGGCATCTTACTTCATATTGATCGGATTTCTTATAAATGCCGCTGTTCCGCCATTGCATGCTTGGCTTGCGGATGCATATCCGGAAGCTACAATCACGGGCGCCGTGTTCTTAACAGCATTCACGACAAAGAGCGCAGTATACGTATTAATCCGCGGGTTCCCGAATGTTGAGTTGTTGATCTGGCTGGGCGTGATAATGGCGCTGTATGGCGTTGTATTTGCAGTGCTTGAGAACGACATAAGACGACTTCTTGCATATCATATCATCTCTCAGGTAGGCTACATGGTGGCGGGTGTGGGTATAGGGACTGCAATGGCGATAAATGGCGCGTCTGCACATGCATTCTGTCACATCCTTTACAAAGCGCTGCTGTTTATGGGTGCCGGTGCTGTGATAGAGATGACCGGTAGAAGCAAGTTCACGGAGTTGGGCGGACTCTACAAATATATGCCGCTCACGTTCTGGCTTTATATGATTGGCGCGTTCTCCATATCGGGAGTTCCATTATTCAATGGTTTCGTAAGTAAGACGATGATAGTGGAATCGGCAGCAGGATCGCATCTGCCGCTTGTATGGTTAATGCTCGAATGCGCGTCAATCGGGACCTTCCTACATACGGGACTAAAAGTGCCATACCTCACCTGGTTTTCGAGGAAGGAGCCGGTGGTAGAAGCGAAAGAGCCACCTACGAATATGCTTGCTGCAATGGGCATCACCGCATTTCTGTGTGTTTTTATCGGTGTATATCCGCAAGCACTCTATCGACTGCTGCCTTATACGGTAGAGTATGCACCTTATGCACCGGCTCATGTGATAGGAATGAGCCAGTTACTTCTGATTACGTTCGTGGGATTCTGGGCACTGAGGAGTAAGCTTCACGGTACTCCGACGATTACACTGGACACCGATTGGTTCTATCGAAAAGCGGGGAAGCGGTTCATATGGTTCTGCGAGAAGCCGTTGTTGAAATTCGCAACGGATATAGACAAAGTCATGAAGGACCTTGCGAATTCTTTCATCAGGTTCAGCAGGAATCCTATGGCGGCCTCTATGATTCTGATAACCGCGACAAGCACAAGGTTGTTGACACCATTTAATCCCGCATATAGGCAAAAGGGGCAGGAGTTAGTGGAAGCAAGGAAACAGGCAGTAGAAGAGCCAATGGAGAAGATGAGCATAGGGATGGGAGTGCTGCTGGTGCTCTTGTTTTTCGCGTTCTATTTGCTCATTTATCTAACGCATGGGGTGCTGTGGGCGTAATGGTGAGGTCTTAGAAGCTATAGAAGTAGTGGTGCGGGAAAGAAGAAATGGGCGAAGAAGTAGGCTTTGAAGATGTGTTTCGTTCTCTTAGAAGGAGCAGGGTGAGGACGGAAACACTGATGTTTTTATATAAAAGTTATCTCATGGCTTCATATCCTGCGGAAATTGCACGGAAGACCGGGATAGATCCAACGAACATCATTGGTGGCTTGAGAGGGATGGGCAGCAGATTCGATGAATCCAATTCTCTTTTAAATGTAAGGCTCGTGGAGAAGGTAGAGCTGGGAAATGCCACGTACTATCGGCTTTCAGAACGCAGTAAATCGTTTATCGAGAGTCTGAATAGGGTTTGAAAGAAATACAGCGAGCGGCAGTGCCAATTTAGAGGAGTGTGACGTTGAAAAGCAGGTTATCGAAGAACACTCACCACCGCCCAAGATCGAAGCCATTCAGTTCAATCGCCACAAATATAAGTGCCAGAACTGTAGACCTGAGTTTAATCGCAAAGGACGAGGAATGCCATCAAAAGGGGAAATTCGGCGTAGATCTACTTGTATATCTGATAATGTTAAAATTTAGCCTTCGGGGCGTTCTTCGTAGAATCAATGATTTCGCTTTACATCTCGATTCCTTCGACATCACTCTAAGGGCATTCAAGATGCAATTCTCCATGTAGGAGAAGCTTGCAAGACTGCTTATTCCGTAAAGGTAGTGATCAGACCTTCGAGGGGGCAGAACGTTTTGCGTGAAATTTTTGTTGGGATATTAGCGGTGCCGGCGTTGTCGATGGCTGGTGAGCCTATAATATCATTCCGGTTTTACAGCGCTACTGGGCACACCGAATAAGGGACGTAGATGCGTTCATTGAACAACATGGCGGCAAGGAGCTGTCAGAAGCCATTCATGAAAAATTCAAGGCTTTGAAAGAGTTCATCGGCAAAGACCCGCCGACATTCATGGAAGAACGGAAACACCAGAAAGAAGAGTATGATATGGAAATGGCAGAGTTCGCGGAGCAATTCAGCAAGTTCAAGGAACTAAAGAAGCCGGTAACAAATACGAAAAAGGTATTACTCTAAATGAAGATTGGAGATGTATATTTGAAGAACCAGTACATCCGAGACACAGATAGGAGGAGAAGATAAAACGACTACAGAGAACTTATAGAAGATGAAGAAAGAGATTTGATGTTTCTCCAGCGTCTCAATTTTCAGTTAATCGCTTTAAACGTCTTTAAATTGTCTCCCAAGAGTTTTTCCACCTCGTCCAGTAGGGGTTTTATGTTCTTCTTAATGTTACATTTCACACCTTTAACACGAATACTTTGTTCCTCTTGGTATTCATTTACGTCGGGAATTGGTTCTGTTTTTCTCTTTTCATAAGAAAGAAGCAACCTATTAGTCATGTCAATCTGCTCATAGGACATTTTCAATTTTCTATATAATTCTCTTTCCTCTGTGGCTATGCGAAACAATTGCCCTCTAATTCTCAAACTCTCACAAACATCATCGTAAAAGAGAGGCAGGCCATAAAGGGACTCCTCACGTTTAATAGACCGCTTAAGGTCATCGTCTATCAGTTTTGATAAATGGTCGCACCGTTCGATATTATCTAGTATTTCTGTTAATAAATTCTTATGCAATTGTTTATACGCATTTTTTTCAGATGAGTTCTGAGAATACTTGACGGCGATTAATGCAACAAGCAACGATACAACAAATGTTATGATATAAGGAATGAGTATGCATTCCCAGATTGTAACCAATGAATGCATCGTTCTTCTCTACATTCCATCCTTTTCAACCATTCTGAAATCCAACATCAGAGTAAAATCAGATATTTTTTCAATATTTAAAAGTTTTTCCAAAAAACCTATGACCTCTTATCCCTTTAATCGCTCTTTAAGTTCAGCATCCAGAAGTTCCACTAACTTCTTTTATTCACTTCTAAACATGCCCTCACTGCCCGTTCTGGAGGTGTGACGAGAGGACCTGTTGATAGAAGTGTTTCTATGATTAATGCCATTTTCAACACCATTTATATTTAAGCTAAAACAGGTATATAAATCTAATGAGTGAAACGGAGCTCTCGCAAAAGAGGTGATTTAGTTAGATTATATGTCCCAGGAAGAGGTATTTGAGAAGGAAAAGAAGTACATGATGCCGGTCTACAAGAGACCGCGAATGGTGATAGAGACAGGCAAAGGCGCAAAAGTAAAAGATTACACAGGAAAGGAGTATATAGATTGCGTTGCTGGTATTGCAGTAAATGCAGTAGGATATAGCCACCCGGTAGTGCTAAATGCGTTAAAAGAGCAAGCGGATAAGCTAATGCACGTCTCGAATTTGTATTATACAGAGCCGCAGGTGAGACTTGCGGAGAAGCTATCAGCGATAAGCGGCATGGCCAAAATTTTCTTCTGCAATTCGGGTGCGGAAAGTGTAGAAGCTGCATTGAAGCTGGCAATTAAAACGACAGGTAAGCGCAAATTTATAGCTACTGAGGGCAGTTTCCATGGCCGAACTATCGGCTCCCTGAGTGCAACGTTCGGGACGAGGTTGAGAGCCGTATTTGAGCCGTTACTTTTGCGAGACGTTAAATTTGTGCGCTACAATGATGCAGCGGCAATTGGAGCTGCAATAGATGAAGACACTGCGGCGGTTATATTAGAACCTATCCAGGGTGAATCGGGCGTAATCGTGCCTTCAGACGGGTATTTGAAGGCGGTAAGGGATATATGTGACGATAAAAGCGTATTATTGATATTAGATGAGATACAGACAGGTTTTGGTCGCACAGGTAAATGGTTCTGTAAAGACTATGAGGGTGTAGAGCCGGATATAATGACATTAGCAAAAGCAATGGGTGCGGGATTCCCTATTGGTGCAATGCTCGCGAAAGAGGGCATAGAATTTGAGGCCAGTGAGCACGGGTCTACCTTTGGCGGTAATCCATTGGCGTGTGCAACTGCATTAGCGGCTATAAATGTGATAGAAGCGGAAAAGTTAGTGGCGAGGTCAAGAGAGCTCGGTGAATATTTCATGGATGAGGTTGTGGTCGGGTCCAATCCAATAGTGAAGGAGCTAAGAGGAAAAGGGCTGATGATTGCGATTGAATTAACGAAACCATGTGCAGAAATAGTGGCTGATGCGCTCGAACGCGGCATATTAATTAATTGCACTTCTAATAATGTGATTCGGTTGGTGCCGCCGCTGGTTATAAGTAAGGAGGAGCTGGATGCGGTGATTTCGGTTCTGAAGGAGATTTTGCAGACATAAAGAACCACGAGATTCCACGAGACACTTTTCTTTCTAAGAAATGGTTTGTGGAAATCCGTGTAATCTTGTGGATAGAAATGGTTAGCATGATAAATAAATAGTTAAAGGGAATAAAAACAAATATAGATAAAAATGAGTGGAGAAAATTTATCTGAGGTATATGCCATATTCAATCCAAGAGAGCCTTTGAGAGGGGATAAGCTTAAATATTACGTTGACCGAGGAAGTGGATTAGAGCGAGTAGTTTGGGAGATACAAAGTTCAAAAGAGCCACTTAAGATAATATTCCCTGCAATAAGAGGCAATGGGAACACTACGGAATTGAACAAGCTTGCAGAGAATATAAAGAGGGCTGATGAAATTTTTGTGGTGATGTTCGTAGCAAAGGACAAACTTGACCTCGTCAGTATAAATTATGTTGACCTGCTTCTGAGCGTAGGTATTGAGATACACAATGCAGTGTCAGAGCAGGTGGAACCTGATCCGGAGCTTGAGAAAGCTCTGGGTAATTGGTCTGAGAAGGTTGTGGAGAGTATAAAAGGCGAGAAGGAGGAGTTAGAAGTTGGAGTTGGCTTCACTGCAATATTAAAATTACTGGGTAAGATGAAGACCGAAACGACAACGAGAGAAATTGTCAGAAGAGTTGTTGAGCCGAGATTGAGTGATTTGATAGAGTTAGTAAATGGCGTTGTAGCATACGCAGAAGAAAAGCTTGGGAAGAAGATATTAGTTATAATTGACGATTTGGATAAGATGGCACCGAAACAAGCAGAGGAACTTTTCTATGGCTATTCTACGGTATTGACCGGGTTAGATTGCAATCTTATCTATACGATGCCACGCGCATTGATGTTTTCAGATAAATATCAATGGATTATCAGGTTCTACGACAACGACATAAAAATACCGAATATCGCGTTGTTCGATAGAGATGCAAACAGAAACAATGCGAATTGGAAGACAATGCGAGAGATCGCGGAGAAAAGGACGAAGGAGCAAGGATTGCCACTCCAGACGCTGATAAGCGATGAAGCTTTAGAACTTGCAATTGAGATGTCCGGGGGTGTCATTCACGATTTTATAAGAATAATAAGGGAATCGGCAGTGAAAGGCTATGAAAACAGCAGGGATAGAATAGAGAAAGAGGATGTGGATGCCTATGTGGTTGATCTGAGGAATGATTATCTACGGATTTTAACGGGAAAGGATTTTGACATTTTAAGAGCGGTTACGGATAAGCACGAAAAAACAGACGAGGACAGGTTTAGAGAATTGCTCTTCAATCTCGCTATCCTTGAATATTTAGACCCGGAAGGGGAATTGTGGTACAATGTTCATCCAGTTATTAAAGGGGTTCTTGACTGAACTGGAGCTATCAAAGGGGAAAGATAACCTTATTTTTGTAACCTTAGCTGGCTCTCCAGAATGGCTTGAAAAAGAAGTGGCGAAAGACGGATTTGAGATTCTGCGTGTGGAGTTGAGCAAGGATGACAGTTTGTTCAAACTCGTTGATGTTCTTCTTAAATGGAGGGATACGGAAGAAAATACAGTTTATTTCATTTATGGGATGTCAAACCAGTTTCCTGAAATATTAAGTTATCTTAATCTACATCGTGATTTTTTATTCGATGTGAAGAGACCTGTGATTGTTATGGGAAGCGAGTATGAGATAAGGGAAATAGCAAATAATGCACCAGACTTGTGGAGGTTTAGAAACAGGACATTTGACTTTTTGGAAAGAGAGTCCGAGAGTGAAGTTGAACTTGCAGAGTCAGAAGCTGAAGCAGAGGAAGCAGCGGAATTTATTTCTGAGCCTATCTTCAGTGCTACAATCCCTCTTTCTACGTATAAGTGGAGTGATGAAGAAGTAAGGGAGAGAACGGAGTTAAATGAGCATTTACTTGAAATAGTAAGTGATGAATACAGAAAATCGGAGATATGCAAGACGCTTGCAGTTTATTATTTAAGGTTAAAAGAATATACAAAATCGGAAAAATGCTTTAATACGTTTCTCAAGCTAAGGGAAGGAGATGACAAGGATATTTCTTGGGGTTATTCACTCCGTGCTCAGGCTCTTGTAGGGTTAAAACAGTTTGATAAGGCAATAGAAGATTTTGAGGAAGCAATAAAGCATAATCCAAAAAACGATGATGCATACAAAAGACGTGGAAATGCTTATCGTAGGTTAAAGCAGTATGAAAGGGCTATTGAAGATTATAACATGGCGATAGAGCTCAATCCAAACTATGCTGATGCATATAACAATCGTGGAATTGTGTAAATATTTTCTCCCCGTGTCCGGGATTTCACAGCGCTCCAACAGACTTGCATAGCCTACAATTGGGGCAAGTGGAGACCGCATCTCATGATATGCCACGTTAAGGAAATCTCGCTTCATTATGTCCAGCTCCGTAAGTTTTTCGCATGTCTCACGCAGCTCGTCCTCCTTCATTTTTAATTCGGTAATGTCAAGCAAGGAAGCGATGCACTTGTTATCTCCGGGGATTGGTTCTATCCATGCATTCACATGCCTTATTTCGCCACTGCGATTAACGAACTTGAAAGGGCAGCACGCGGGCGCACCGCCTTCTCTTCTTTCCACGCAATAATACTGCACCCGTTCTAAGTCCACATCAGCAATAAAATCTGCCCACTTCTTACCTCTTATTTCGCCCTTTGTATATCCACTCAAGGTCTCAAATTCATGGTTTGCCAATGATATTCTTCCACCCGCTCCAATGACACACAAAGCGGTGAGAGTATGCTCAAAGATTACCCTATATCGCTCTTCAGCATCCTTCAGCTCCTCCTCGATTCGTTTTCGCTCACTTATATCCCTAAATATCGTTAATTTCGATATAGTGCCGTCAATATTCTTCTGCGGTGTTTCAACGAGGTCATAAGTCTTGTTCTTCCGACGAGAGTGCCACTCCCACCGCACAGTCTCACCTTTCATTACCGCTGTATTCTTGCACTGTGGACATGGGTCTACCCTATTATGAAAAACCTTATAGCAGATTTCGCCGACATGGTATCCAAAAGCATCAATCAAAACCTTGTTCATAAACTCTACGTCATAGTCTTTTGATACAATGTATACGCCATCCGTCATGCTCTCGAGTATCAAATTCAGGTTGTCGCGCTCCTCTTTTATCTCCTCTTCCAGCAGCTCTTCCTTTGTTACATCTCGGCTCACACGGACAGTGCCTATCGGCACGCCATCTGTGTCCTTTAACAATGCCGCTGACATGCTGATGTAGACGGGTTTTTTATCCTTATTCAACACAGTGGTCCTGTAATTCTTGAGTGTGCCATCTCTCAGCGCAATTCTCATTATTTTCGACGCTTCTTCCGGGTCAGCGAAAAATTTTTTGTTGTTTGTCCCTATTATCTCCTCTGCCGTATAACCCATATAATCTTCTGCCGCTTTGTTCCATGAACGCACTATACCTTCCATATCCACAACAACGATTGCATCCGCAGAACTTGTAATTATATCATCAAGATAATCTTTTGTTTCTCTTAGCTTCTCTTCCCCCTTAGCCTGCTTCTCGCTCACGAGCCCGACAACATACGCAACAAGAACAAAAATGACGCTCCTTTCTACTACATCTATCGGAAGACGGTTTGTTAAAGGATAGGTTACAAGAATATAGCTTATGCAGAGGAAAAAGCTGAGAAAAAGAGCGATGTAAACCGCCTTTTTATGGTACCACACCCCGGCTAAAAGGATGGGGATATAGAAGAAATGGGTATACACCCCCGTTTCGCCTTCAGAAGCGAAATAAACGGTTATGATGACGCATGCTAAAACGGTGAAGAGCAATATAAGGATTTTATAGTTCAATCTTTTTGCCCACTTG
>QENH01000127.1 GCA_003336485.1 Candidatus Methanophagales archaeon | reverse complement strand
AATTGTCTCAGTACCTACCTCCGCTGGTACACTACTCCAGGGGAATACACGAATTCTTAGTGTCGTTGGCGAAGCGCCAGTGTACGTATATGCTATCTTCTCCCAGTTGGTCTGAGCATCACCCGAGTATGCCAAAACTGCACCTGAAAGGTCCAAGAGTTGCAATTCGATATCACTGAGGGTTTTTGGCGTTATCGTACCCAAATCCACATGTCTATTCCATGCGATCGTTGCTTTAATTGTGTCTCCAGGATTGACATTAATAGCATAATCAGCATTATTAGTATCCGTCAACGAAATGATTTTTACCGTGGGTTTCCATGCTTGTGCCCATGCTTGATAAGCGTCTACATAACCCGTCCCGGAAATACGATCGTTCTGTGCACCTGAAGACTCCCCCGTAGTCTCATCAGCGGAATTGTAGATCATTGCTCTTATAGCGAGAGGGCCGCCGTAAACAAAGCCCCATCCCGATAATCGTTCGCTATACAATCTCGCCCACTCGTCTATTTCTAAAGCTGCAATTCCTGCTACATGTGGTGCTGCCATACTGGTACCCGTAAAACTTATAAAGTTCGGGTTTCCTCCTTCCCAAAACGCATTCGTAGACATAATAAATGCGCCCGGAGCTGCAACATCTGGCTTTGTTCGCCCATCACCCGTGTATCCCCGACTGCTGCTCCACCATACATCGTCATCGGTCCGTGTATAGGTGTTATGGTCGTTAAAATTACCCACTGTAATAACGTTAAATGCATCGCCCGGGACACTTATTGTAGAGTATGAACTCCCATCATTCCCTGCTGATATTGTGCACGTCAATCCTGCTTCCACGTACGCATCGAATGTTTTTGAGATCTCAGTATTCCCTTGCGTCCAGGTAGCGTAGTCATGGCCTGTGCTAGGCGGATACCAGCCATAGCTATATTGCACTATTCCGGACTGATAATTGTATGAATGCTCAAGTGCCGGATAGACAGCAGCCCATGGTGAATAAGCACCCCCGTTTGTTCTATATGCTACCTTCTCATTGAGTAGATGTACTCCAGGTGCCACTCCGGTGTATGTACTGTCTTGACTTGCAACGATACCTGCAACGTGCGTTCCATGACCATGCAGGTCATCGGTGGTGGCTTCATAGCTGGACACATAGTTCCAAGAGCCATAACAAGTTAACGCTGGGTGAGAACAGTCAATACCGCTATCAAAGATCGAAACTTCATTGACTACCCCGGCACTACCTGTGTGTGTGTTTCCTTCTACCCATGGCCACACATCATCGGCATTAATTGCTCTTGTACTCACATCTAAGTGTCCTATACCCCCGAGATTGGGTTCTATCGTCTGAACCTCCGGGAGTCTCTCAAGCTCTTCCAATGCGCTTACGGGAACTTGAGCTATAACATGATTCCTGAGTTTGCCGCGATAGATTACTTTTGCATTAACTGATTCAAGATAATTAGTGACTGTGTCCTGACCATGCGCGATGCAAAATTGCTTAGATCGGGATGTAACATCTTCTCTTATCTCGGAAACTATCTTCTTCATTTTTCCTTTTTCGCCTTTGCTCAATGCGGCATCGAGTTCCTCACTTACTTTTCCTTCAGATGCTTTCACGATCTCTCTGATATTTGGCTGCTCTTGCAAGACTATAACCACATTTATCTCCTCAGGTGAAGTTCTACTTATCTCAGAAGATAAAAGAGGACTGACTTTTCCTACTATTGCTGCTTGCTCTTGCTCATATCTTTCCACTGCATCCCAGCCCTGAGAGACAGACCCATCATCTAATGCCACTACGTATAACGCTCCAACTTCCATGTCTGTTAACTTTATAACCTGCCATTTCTTCTTTGTATAAGTACTATGATACACACCTGTATCTAAGATAGTTAGCTCTTGTGTGGGATCCAATCCATAATCAGCTATGAAAGCTCGTTTTGCTAAGCTTACGGCCTCTTTCTCGTCAATAACAGAAGGAGGGGCCTTAGCATTATCCTTTGGTGCTTCACTTGTCAAAGTTATACTTGCTACCCATTCGTACTCAGATATAGCGGGTATTTCCGAGGCTACTACTGTCACTTTCAATTTATCGCTTTCAAGCTGCTCTACCGTTGCATGATGCCCATCGATCAATGCCTGACTCATCATCGGAACTACCTCAAAGGTAGTTACCACAATTACCTCAACAGTACTATTCGGCTCCGCCTCTATCACTGCGGCTAATTGATCACTTATCTTGTTATTATCTGCTGCAGATATGTCATCAATTTTGGATTGCCCCAAAACAAGCTCGGTGTCGCTCATCACGTTTGAAGGTTGCATGTAGCCCGCTTTAGATGCGACACCAGCACTGATCACAGATGTAATTGCCAGCATCGAAATCACCACCACAATAAGCCATTTTGTTCTTTCTTCCATTTTTTTCATATCACCCCCTAAATTTTCTTATTTTCCTTAATGTTTATAAATGGTATAATATATACCTGTCGTTTAGTGTATATACCTAAATTTCAGCGGTTATAGGCACCATGTGCAAAATTGTCTTTTTTTAGTCATTTATTTTAGTGCGTAAAAATGGCATGGTGCCCAATAGGCACTATGCCACATAAACGGGTATAGCTATTTATCGTCCATTGCCAGTAATAACGCAGATAAACAGAGATTCAAGGCATGGTGCCTATAAAGCCAAAAATTCAGGTATATCAAGTTTTCGTTTTTGAAATTGGATATTCAACAGGGATAAACGTATCATTCCACTGAATTGGATAAATAAATATCATTTATCAAAATAGAAAGATGAGTTCCACAGAATGAGGAGGTACATGTCCACACTTATCTTTTTAGTAGTTACGTACCGTCCCAGTCACCGGTAACAGGTTTATCCGTCGGATTACCATAGTTGAAGCGATAGTCAGCAGCACCTGCCGAATTGCTATCTCGTAGTATCCACTCGCCATTTCTGTATACGCCAATTGTGTCTTCGCCGTCGCCATCCCAATCGCCCGTAATGGGTATGTCGGTAGGATTGCCGAAATTGAAACGATAGTCTGCAGTTCCAGCTGATTTGTCGTTCCGAAGAATCCACTCGCCATTTCTGTACACGCCTATCGTGTATTCGCCATTGCCATCCCAGTCGCCCGTAACGGGTATGTCTGTGGGATTGCCGAAATTGAATCGGTAGATCACAGACCCTGGCGGGTTGCCGCTCTGAAGTATCCATTGACCGTCCCTGAATACGCCTACGTCATCACCATCCGGTGGCGGCGGCGGAGCCCCATTATAGTATAACCTTAAGAATTCATCCCAGTGTGTATCAATAGCAAATGCTGTACTGTCATAGGTTGCCGAATAATCATCCTGCGTTAGCGGGAAGTATATGGATAACCCGTGCTCATGTGGAACATATGAGCCATGCATCTCATCATACACTGCAATGTCTATATTAGCCATCACCGCCTGCGCCTCCAATGCAGCACCTGGCACCTCAATTTCAATTTTTTGCGCGAAACGGTACAGATCAATGTAATAATCGTAATATATTTGTACTGTTGTGGTTCTAGCGTCTTGTACATCTGTCTGATTACCTGCATTGATCTCAGCGATTAATGCGTCTGCAAGATCATCAATTGCCGTAACCAAACCGGCGAGGACACTATTGTCCACGGCAGATTGGGTCTCTTCTCCGCCAGTACCATAAAAGTCTTTGTAACGTTGAACGATCACCGTACCCAAGTCCAATGGTATCATTGCTGGCGTTGCAGTCAAATCAGCGAGTATTGTATCATATGGCCAGCCACTCGTTGATTTCAAGTCCTCAGAACCAACACTTACGTCCGCATCAGTCATCACTTGGTATACCACCTCAACCATATGCATCAAACTGGCATCGTAACCAAGCAGGTCAACATCTTTCCCGGCCAGGGCATCCTCTGTTTCTTGCGGGGTAAGATAGTCACCACCACTCGTGGCATCATAACAAACACCTCTTTTAACCGCCGAATCGTCACACGGCACCCTATTCTTCCAGCCCGAGCCACGATTCCAAAGAATCAATGCATAGTTATCAGCAGTGAAATATGTGGTCGTCCACGTCACGAAATCCGCCAGTGTATTTGGATCGCCCATATTACATTCGCCGAGATCAGTAGTTGCATTCGCCGCCGTAGGTGTCAGCCCGGCAGTTACATTGAATCGCTTACAGCCCGTCCAATCGCCGTACCTAGCGTCATAATCCGGTATTCGATCAAATTGGACTACTATGTTTACAGCACTGCTAGAGCCGACAGAAGACATTTCAATGAAATCATCAATTGCATCCGCTTCTAAGGTGTTATCGCCGTCAAGGTATACCATGAATGTCCAGTTTGCGGATCCGACATTTGAATCATCCACCACGCACCTGATCATATAATCTTCATCCTCCCCCCACAGGTACCATTTATCACTAGTGCCATCATAATCCCAAGATCGCCCCTCATGAGGAGAAGTACAGTCATAGCATAAAGCCTCACAGTCAGGACCATCAACTAACTGTTGGTATAGGATGTAAAAATCACCCTCTGCTATTGTGATTCCCAGTTCTGTGAGGTCTACTGTACACCAACCCAATTCGGTCGCATTATAATAAATCGGCCCGCCCAGAGGCGTGCTTGGCTCCCCATCTGTACCATCGTCATCATACACATATACCGCAAACTCCCTATGAGTACAATTCTCCGGCCAAAAGCAAAACCTGGCTGAGATAATATCGATCGGATACGATGACGGTGTAAATCGCACTGCGAACCCGTTGAGGGCATCAAACATATAATAAGCATTCTCAGCCACAGCGTCATCGTAGATTATCTGATCGAGTAATCTATCATCAGGGAAAGCCATCGGTTTAGGTGGATTTAGCTTCACTTTCTGAGGTCCATGAGAATAAGGTTCAGGCGGATCTGGCTCCGCCTTTTGTACCACGGGCATTTTTACACTGCCCTTGCCGGGAGATCCCGCAGATACAACGTTCACTGTAAGTACAATCAAAAGCATGACGGTAATAGCAACCGCAAAAACTTTACCTCTTGTTTCCATTTTTCGTTTCTTCGTCCCCTACATTTTACCACAAAAAAAATGTCATTAAGCTACTATTGCTAATACTAGCATATAAATATGAAGTTCTGTTACCGTCCATAGTTACTATACCCCGTCACGACTTAAAAACTTATCGGTTTTTTACGAACAGTTACCCTAACAGGTAACTCTAACGCCTGCCGAATCCACCCTATAATGTTGCCAATAGAACCTAAAAATGGTGTTATACAGAAGAGGAGTTTAGAGAGCGAATATTAAACAAAAAATGACTTTACTAACGTTTCTCGATACACCGCTTTTAAAAAGGACAATGTATCTGTCATTTCTCCTGTGTCTTCCTTTATACCATCAATCTTCTCACCTAAATCATCAATTTTACCACCAATATTTGTGTTCATCATGGAAACGGCACTCGTAAGAATCTTTAAATAGAGCGCAGCAAGGTCCAATCTTTCCCCAGTCTCTTCTTCTGTGCTGCCTCGTTTTATCTCGAAATACAGGAACTCGCCTGTTGGCTTCTCATACACCACTGCTATATCGCTAACGCTGATAAACGGGTCGCCTTCTATCTTTAACGCTCCTAAAAATCGCTTGATGTCCCCCTCTTCCCCTTCACAGACTATTCTCACATCGTAAGGTTTTAGATTCTCTACAAATCCGTTTATGTTCAATTTACGTGCTATCTTTTCTACTGCATCCCTGTATCCTACCCTTTGAACTTCGCCTTTTACTATGATCCTTGCTCTGGTTTGCATTTTATTATCTTATCTTATCACGTTTTATTTGAGTAGGAACGTAGGGCACATATTTTTTTTTCGTTTAGTTCAAGTCACCGCAATATCCAATCAGTTCTCCGCTTCTGGCCATCTGTCCTTTAGTTTAAACTTCCATGTTAATCTGTATCCTCCATTTTCACACCCTTCTGTCCAGATAGATTTAAAATCCCTCTAATTCTATTTCCTTTCAGGCGTAAATAAATGCAACTCCTCACTGATTGGAAGCAGAGCTTTATATCAGAAGTATTGAGGGCGGGTATGGCGATATGAAGACACGGCAAAAGGACCTATTCTGCCATGGAATTCAGATATGTATTTACGACCTCATCCACAGCTCCTATCGCTATCACTTCCCCATTATCCAGAAACATCGCCCTTTCGCATAGATCCCTCACAGCCTCTATACTATGAGACACAAAAACAATAGTTGTCCCGTTTTTATTAACTCTATTTATCTCAGCCATGCACTTACGCTGAAATTCTATATCCCCCACTGCTAATACTTCATCAAGAAGTAAAATGTTTGGCTCTGTCGCTATCGCAGTTGAAAATGCTAACCTCGCATTCATGCCGGACGAGAAATTCTTTAGTTTCATATTCTCAAATCGTTTGAGCTCTGCAAATTCGAATACCTCTTCATATTTATCTTCCATCTTTACCCTTTTCACACCCATCAAGGCACCATACAAAAATACATTCTCCCTTGCCGTTAACTCTAAATTGAAGCCAACGCCAAGTGCAAGAATCGGTGTTATCCTGCCATTAACTATCAGCTCACCTTCATCAGGATTGATTATATCTGCTATTATCTCAAGTAATGTTGTCTTTCCGGAGCCATTTGGGCCCGTGATGCCAAAGATTTCGCCCTCTTTTACATCGAACGAGACATTCTTCAAAGCCCAGAACTCGTCATATCGCCTTCCCCCCTTTACAAAGGAAATTACTGCCTCGAATAACGTATTCCGCCTTTCACTGGGGATTCTAAACATCTTTGATATGTTCTTTCCTATTATCATCTCAAATCACTTCTGCAAACCTGCTTTGCAATTTACCGAAAATCAAATGCCCCACTATAAAAACTAATACTGAAACAAAAAGGACATATCCAAACTCTATTATATTTGGAACTGTGTTGTAAAGCATTATGTCTCTATACATCTCGATTAACACCGTAATCGGATTTAGCATGTAAATTGAAATTATATCCGCAGGAATTATGCTTATTGGATACACAATTGGACTCGCAAAGAATAGGATATTCACTACCACTTCCCATATCTGGGTCAAATCCCTGTAATAAACCGTAAATGCTGATAGAAATAAGTTCAATCCGTAAACTAATAAGAAATAGACTATATGAAGAACCGGAAGCAACAAAATCGGAAAACCTATTTCCACGCCAAAGAAAACTAAAATCGGTATTAAAATCAGTAGTTCAACAAACGAACTGAGAAAATATGACAATGTAGTGGTAATAGTAGGTATTTCTCGCGGTATTGATGTCTTCGTCACCACATGCGCTTTATTTATTATTGACATCATGCCTACAGAAGTACCAATGGATAAAAATCGGAACACGAAAATGCCTATTAATATATAAAATGCGAAGTTCTCGACCTCAAATCTAAATACGTTCTTAAAAACAAAGTATAAAACGATAGCAAGCAAAAAAGGACTTAATAGTGACCAGCCCACCCCTAATAAAGAGCCTCTGTATCGCAGTTTAAACTCCGATGCTGTAAGTGCCTTTATTAGATCCACCTGCTTTAGATAGCTGAACATTTTTGATATTTTTTTATATATGAATAACTAATAACGTTATAAAATATAATGCAAATCGATATTTCTATTATTATCCCCACGAAAAATGCCGGTGAGGGATTCGATGACGGTCTCTCCAGCATATTCAGACAAAAAACGAATTATACGTATGAAGTTATTGTAATTGATTCCGGTTCCACAGACCGTACACTGGATATTATTGCTCAATATCCCACACAGTTAATAATAATCAAGCCTGAAGAATTCGGACATGGAAAAACAAGAAACCTCGGGGCTCGTTTGGCAACGGGTAAGTATCTTGTGTTCCTGACACAGGATGCATTACCAGCAGATGAGAAATGGTTAGATTTTCTTCTCCGGGATATAGCGTCAGATGATGAGATCGCAGGTGCTTACAGCAGAACCACCCCAAGATCTAATTGCGACCCTTTTGAAGCCCGTTATATCGCTCAGGCCTGGGGCGATAAGAATGAAATTAAAGAGATTTGCAATTATAAGAAATATACAAAGGCGGACAAAAAAAAAATCGTGTTCTTTTCTAATATCAGCTCATGCATACAAAAAGATATATGGGAAAGATTCCCGTTTTCTGAAAACATCATAATGGCTGAAGATCAGGACTGGTCAAAAAGGGTATTAGAAGCAGGCTATAAGATCGCATATGAACCTGAATCTTTGGTTTACCATTCTCATACATATACCCTAAAACAACTTTTTAAGCGGTATTACGATGCCGGCACTGCGCATAAGCAAGTGTTTAGGGATAACAACAATGTATATTTGCCGTTAATACCGGTCTTTGCAATACTCGTTAGTATCTTAGATTTAAAGTTTATGTGGCGCCGAAGATACAAACTTTCGGCTATGGTTAGATGGATGCCTAAAGCTCTGGTCAGACATCTCATAGAAGCATTTGGCTTTTGGCGTGGTTTGCATGCTAAATAATTACTTCCTCATACAACTCCAAGGTACTCTTAACTACATGTTCCAAAGAGAATTCTCGCCTCACAAGTTCCGCGCCATTTTTAGCCAGTCTCCACCTTAGTTCATCATCTTCGATCAGTCTCAACATAGCCTCTGCTATAGCCACAGGATCTTTAGGTCTTACGATTAAACCATTCCTTTCGTCCACACAAATGTCCCGAATAGCACCGACATTTGTAACAATCACAGGAAGTTTTGCTGACCATGCCTCTAATAGCGTCACTGGCAAACCTTCCCAGATGGAAGGCAATATGAATACATCACTTGCGCAATACAAATCTTTCAACTTCTCTGCATCTACACTACCCAAGAATGTTACATAACTCCCCAAATTGTTTTCTTCTGTCAAATTATCCAGTATCTCGCGCTGAGACCCATCACCCACCAATAAAATTTCGAAATCCTGTGTTTTCTCTATTAAAATCCTTGTTGCTTGGATAAGATATTTGCATCCTTTTTGCTCCTCTAATCTACCCACAAACAAGAACCTGGCTTTATGATCTGCTTTTAATCTTAATACTGCCTTCTCTTTAGCAAATTGCCCTATAGCCACACCATTTGGTATATATACACCATTTTTAATTCCCGCATCGTCAAAAACGTTCAAAATATTCTTTGCCACTACAATAATTCGCTTGAATCCCGCATGCTGTAATAAGAATCTTTCTGCAAATCGCTTTATGAAGCCGTATTGCTTGTCGGGAAAGGAAACGCCATGACAGGTATTTACAACAGGAATGTGGTATATTTTGGCAGATATAGCGATAAAAAACCCGAGATCTGCAGAATGCGTATGGATTACATCCGGCTTCAACCTACCCAAATATTTGAAGCCACTCCATAACAGGATAAATAAAGATAAACATCTACGTACCGTTAGTCTATCTAAGTTCGGTGCTTTATCTCGCAGTCCAAACTTAAATACATTCTCTTTCTCTCTAATCTCCGGACAATTTGGTGTGAGAATGAAAATCGCATGCCCTAACTTTGTTTGCTCTCTTTCTAAGTTAGAAACAATAACGGCATCGCCACCAAACGCATCAGGATATTTCTTCGTGAGATGGAGTATTCTCATTTATACGGCTGACAGAACCAATCCCAAACCTTATTGCATCGCTCATCATCGGTTCTCCCATTTATTCGCGCTGGTACAATCGTAGGATCATTCCAGGGCCTTCTCTCTTCGTCTGGGTTATCATAATCATACAACCGATTCACAAAATATACCAGATATGCCCGCTCTTCTCCGACCACCTTAAACCCATGCCAGTAATGACCGGGTATTCTCACCAATTGCAAATTCTCCCCGGTCGACACTATTTCGTCAAGTTCTTCTCCATCGTATGCACATATCTTCAATGCACCTTTCAACACAACAAAGCAATCCACTTGCCCCCTTAAATGTCTGTGCCACGCCCGCACCATACCGGGATAGCTTATCGAGTGGTTCGCTTGAACAATTTCCTCTTCTATTATACCGTTCCAGTCGCTTCTAAATAGCTCGGTAAAAAATCCACGCTCGTCTGCAAACCTATTCAAAACCTTAACTTCCAGTCCTTTTAGCATTTTTCACGCTCCTCCTTTAACAATGTTAATGCAGTATCTAAATCATAAGGCTTTTCATTCAAGCACCGCGATGCTTTTGCTGTATCTAAGGATGAATCCTTCGGTCGAGCGGCAAGCCAGTCCATATCCGCCATCTTCGAGGGTAAAATCAAATCCGCATCAAGTCCGAATTTTGTTGCAATTCGTAATGCGAACTCATATCTCGAAACTCGTTCCTTACCCGACAGGTGGAATATCCCTTTTAGTCTTCGTTCCGCAATCTCCAGCAGCATCTTCGCTAAGTTCGTGTTTAACGTTGGTGTTACATATTGATCGGTAACAAGTTTAACTTTTTCATTGTTCTTGAGCGCTTTTACAAGCCACAACGCAAAGTTGACCTTTCCACTCGCGGGTTTCGCACCATAGATAACGCAAGGTCTTGCTATGCTATCGCAATACTGCTCACCCAGTAACTTTGTATAGCCATAGTAATCTATCGGATTTGGCACATCCGTTTCTTTATACTGCCCTTTATCTCCGGAAAATACATAATCTGTTGACACATAGACGATAAAAGCGCCCATTTCGGCTGCCAGCACCGCGATTCTTCTCGTACCTTCCGCATTTATCTTATACGCTAACTCTTTATTTGCTTCACAGTCGTCAACGTTCGTAAGTGCTGCGGTATGAATGATAACCTCTGGTTTTATCTTGGAAACGCTGTCTAAACCAGTATTCTTTGCCAAATCGAGCTTTACTGGCACCCCCAATTCCGGCTTATTATGGCAATATCCGGCATAAATATCATGCTTGTCTATAGCGATTTCGGCGATTTTGCTGCCTACTAATCCGCTTCCTCCAGTAATAAAAATCCGCATCTTACCACTCCAATTTCCAGGGTGTCTGATGCAATATCTTTTCATCTGCTAACGGCTTCCACCACCATTCATGCTCTAAATACCAGTTTACCGTCTCGTTTAGCCCGTCTTTAAAACCATATTTCGGCTTCCAGCCTAACCTTCCGATTTTTGATGAGTCCAGACTGTATCGTATATCGTGTCCCGGCCGGTCTTCTACAAACTCTATTAAATCCGTTTTACCCATTATGTCTGAGATTTCTGTGACAACCGCTAAATTATCCCGCTCCGCCCCACTTGCGATATTGTATATTTCGCCTTTCTCGCCTCCAGCCAGAACTAAACGTATAGCGTCACAGTGATCGCGTACATAAATCCAGTCCCTTACGTTCTTCCCAGTACCATAAATTGGCACTTTCATATCCAACTTAGCCCGGATTATTGTCTTTGGTATTAACTTCTCCGGGGATTGGTAACCGCCATAGTTATTCGTGCATCTTGTAATCGCAGCATTTAACCCATAAGTTCTCACATACGCCAAAACGAACATATCTGCAGATGCTTTGCTCGCGGAATACGGAGAAGAAGGTTTTAAACCATCGCCCTCCTTAAAAGAGCCTGTCTCTATATCGCCATACACCTCATCCGTGCTCACGTGAACAAGCTTTACTTCTATATTGACATTCCGCATTGCTTCTAATATTGTGTAGGTGCCGAGTACATTGCTTTCTATGAAGGAATAGGGGCTAGATATGCTCCTGTCAACATGCGTCTCCGCAGCAAAGTTCACTATCGCATCCACCTTCTTAACTAGTTTAGACATCAACTCATAATCGCAAATATCGCCTTTTACAAATTCATACTCCAACTCATTTAAGTTGCTCTCGTTAGAGCCATATTTCTGGGCATCTATTACTATCATTTCAAAAGCGCCCGCTTCTTCGCTCATATGCCGTATGAAATTGCTGCCTATGAAGCCCAATCCGCCAGTTACAAGTATTTTCATCATTCTTAGCCTACTATTTCTGAGTCATCACCCACGATTAACTTCCTGCCATTTGGCAATTCTTCCCGCCTTCGTATCTTCACTTCTTTACCTATCAAACTCTCAATTATTCGGCCTCCGCCTATTATCTCTGAGTTATCCATTACAATCGAATCTTCTATCTCGGTATCTTCTATTACACAGTTATTCCCGACACTTGTGTACGGCCCTATATACGAATTTTTTATCCTGCAACCCCCGCCAATTAAAGAAGGCCCCTTAACAATGCTGTCTTCAACTTCTACACCTTTTTCTATAATAACCCTACCAATTATTCTTGAGTCCTTCGCGGTCCCCGCATTATTCATTTGGATACCATCTAAAATCAACCGGTTAGCATCCAGAATATCTTCTGTTTTTCCTGTATCCTTCCACCAGCATTCTACCTTTGTCCAACCTACCCTGTAGCCGTTATCAATGAGCCATTGAATCGCATCAGTAATCTCAAGCTCATTCCTCCACGAAGGTTTTATTCTTTTACACGCTTCCAATATGATCGGCTTGAAGAAGTAAATGCCAACCAGAGCCAGATTACTTGGTGGGTCTTTTGGCTTTTCTATGAGTCTTTTTATTGTTCCATCGTCATTAAGCTCTGCAATACCAAACTGCCGCGGATTTTCTACTTCTGTAAGCATTATACTCGCATCATTATTGCTCTCTTCAAATTTCTTAGCATGTTTCACAATCCCTTCTCTTAATATGTTATCCCCTAAATACATGACAAAGGGCTCGTCAAGAAACTCTTTTGCAACGAGGATGGTATGTGCTAATCCTTTTGGTTCTTCTTGATAGATGAAATCAATCTCCGCATCCCAGTTCTCTGACTCCACAGTCTCCCTAACCTGCTCTTTATTAGGTCCTACAATGATTCCTATCTCCTTTGCCCCTGCTTCAATTATGTCTTCAATAGCATAAAATAAAATTGGCTTATTCGCGACGGGAATCAACTGCTTTTGTTGTGAATAAGTCAAAGGGCGAAGTCTTGTACCATGCCCACCAGATAGTATCATTCCTTTCATTTTTACCGCTCTTTCCCCTTACTTACCATAAGAACACTCAACTAATTACCTCTTCATAGATAAATAATTTTCTGGAACAGCATCTAATAGTGCCAAATGTGATTCCCTCGTTTATTAAAGTCCCTGCAGTGATGCCCTTATCCACTCTTACCAACTCGTATGCCTTTTCTTTTTCGCCTTTGCGAAGTAGATCTTCCAAATCGTCAAGATTTGTCATCTTATTTTATCTTTTCCATAGCCGGCATGACAATAGGCTTAACTCTGTGCATTGTTCTGTGGCGGGTGCTTGGCTATGGTAAAGAACTATTATACGGGGCAATTGGCTTAATCACTGTATCGGTGCCTTTCATGATAATTTCTTACTTCTGGAACATCTCAGGACACGTAACTTTCACAGCGGCGCCGGTCACTTATCTCGTTCTTCTAGACAGACGACTTGCTCTTCTTTACCTCATTCCCGTAATCATGGTGTTCAACAGGCCTTTGGTTGATGCGCACGACATACTGCAAAGCGCTGCAGGTTTCATCCTTGGCACTTTGATGATGCTTTTCGTAGTAAAAATACTTCAGCAAAGTTTACACT
>QENH01000006.1 GCA_003336485.1 Candidatus Methanophagales archaeon | reverse complement strand
CCCAGCTTTGTAGCCACGGAATAGCCACAGGACCCACCATACCCCCCATTATTTGTCTTGTTCCATGTTGTCTTGTTTGTATTCTTTGTCTTCTTCATGCTGTCTTGTTTGTATTCTTTTGTCTTCTTTGTCTTCTTCTAAGTTGTCTTGTTTGTCTTGTTTCTACCATACCCGTTTTAGCTACATCCCCGCTTTGTAGCCCCGAAATAGCTCCAACAACCACCATTCATCTCCTTATTTGTCTTGTTTCATGTTGTCTTCTTTGTCTTTTTCACGTTGTCTTGTTTGTCTTGTTTGTCTTCTTTGTGTTATATTCTCTTTATGAAATGAGTTGTACAATTGCGAATGGCAACTTCACAGAGCGAATAATAGCGGTAATAGAGGGAAAAGAAACGATCTGCACAAGGATCACATAAAAGCTATTTGGTAGTAACCGGGGCCGTCTCGCAATTGTATTTGAGATTGAGATTTATTCCACATTCACAAGGAAATAAATTATAGACGCAGATTAAAAGATCAACGCCGTTAAAAATAGCCTAGCCCAACAACAAAAAAAAATCCGTGTAAATCTGCGTAAATCTGCGTCCTAAATTAAATTTATAGGTAGAAGTTATACTTTATATACAACGATAAAACAAGACAAACTAAAAGTCATTCCTTCAACCCATACTTCTTTGGTCGCTCACTGCTAACGACCGCAACACAACCTTTTTCTATCATCCGCTTTATCTGTGTCCTGGTTGCCGCTTCACCCATATCCAATTCTTTCGCGATTCCCTTTACCGTATTCACCCCGTGCCCCACCAAATCCGCAATCTTTTGCTGCTCCGGAGAGAGTCTTACGTCTTGTACCAATTGTCTTGTTTGTCTTTTTTCCGTCATGTCTTCTTCGGCGGTATCTCCAATCTGCAGCCCCGTAGTGGGTTCATCGCCCCTTACATCCTCTTCTTTTTGTCTTGTTTCCGGTTGTCTCTCTTGTCTTTTTGGTTGTCTTGTTTGTATTGTTTGTATTGTTTCAGGTTGTCTTTTTTGTCTTTCTTTCGTCATGTCTTCTTCGGCTGTGTCTCCATTTTGCAGCCCCTGAATAGCCCCACCATCCACCATTTCCCCCTCTTTTTGTCTTGTTTCAACTTGTCTTTCTTGTCTTGTTTGTCTTGTTTCAACTTGTCTTGTTTGTCTTGTTAGGTATCCCTCAACAACAGCTTCTGTTACCTCATCCAAGCCTTCCTCGGCACAATAGATGCATACTTCTACACAGCCTTCCAGAAGCTGTCTGGGCGAGTTATATCTCTCAGCTAAGATTATCATCGCTTCGGACGTAAAAGGGTTATTATCTCCCGCCCGTTTCCTTATTATTTCTACCAGATCGCCTCTTGCTATAGACGATAAGACCATTGTCTTCCCTATCCTGTCCTTAAAAGCAGGTGTGAAATTGTCCAATGCAAGATCCGTTGTCGCTATTACAATAGAATACAAATCTTTACGGTCCCACATCAACCGTAAATGTTCGGTTATCTCTTCGGGGAATTTTTCGGCTTCGTCTAAAAACACTACTAGGTTCTTTGGATACGACCTCAGCATCAGCTTATCCAGCAATGTCCTCTGTCGTCTCAAGGAAGACAATAAAATCTCTTTTGTTCTTGTTTCTATGCCTTCAAGGATAACCGGTTTTGTCTTAATCTCCTTTTTCAGTGTATTTCTTAGCCAGAGCAATAAACTTGTCTTGCCTGTGCCTATTTCTCCTCTTATCAATAAAATCCTGCCTGACTCTACGGATTCTTTTAGCTCTTGCCGTTCTCGCTCCAGACCTATCAGGTTTGGACTCGGTCTGGTCGTTAATACATTTTCCCGCCAGCCAAATCTTTCGTACCACATGTCTTTTTTGTGTTGTCTTGTTTGTATTCTTTGTCTTGTCTTTATAAAATTGTTATGTATTACAAAAACAAATCTTGGACTGGTTCTAATCCTAGCGCTTGTGCAAATTTATTATACGTCACAGCAAGTTTTTGTGCCAATTCTATTCCTTTTTTGGTACCTTTGACTATTCTGCTAAATTTAGAATCTTCATCTTTTAGTTTATGCATAAAAAGCGATAATTTATTTATTGCTTTGTTTACCTTGCCTTCCTCAGAAGCAGGGGTAATTTCTAAAAGATCGTCTTCTAAATCAACTAATTCTTCATCCAATTCGTCATCCAATTTTGTTACTTCTTTTTTAAAATCACGAAATTCTGTTTGGATTATTGGTAGATCTACTTTTATGTTAATATTTATATTTGCGACTACACCTATTTTCGGTTTAAAATCAATTATATTTTGAATTGAAACAGGTTCATCTGGAGAATACTTTTTCTTTCTTATTTCTTTTGTTTCATAGCCGTCAAGCATGGAAGACACAGTCGTTATTTCACCGCTTTCATCACACGTAATGTCATTTATTCCTTTAAATTCAAGTTTGAGTAAATTATCATAATTCCAAACTTTATTGCATCCTTCTGAACAATTACACGGTATTTCTTTCGTAATCTTTACTTTTATCGAACGGCTAATGTGGTCAAATTGGTTGCGAATGATAGCCAGTAATTCCCGTTTTCTGTTGCCATTGATCTTTATCTCAATCCGTTTTTCCAGTGGCTTGACCTTAACAAGAGCACGTGTACCTTCCCTTTGCAAGACCGCGCCTTCACGCCAGCATAAATGAGTGCCACCCGGTTTATCCTCCAAATTCTCATGCATAAGTACAATGAAGCGAGTTATTACACCCGCAGGCAGAAAATCATAGTGATAATAAAAGCGCAAGTTGTTCGTTTCATCCCACCCAAATTCCGGTTCGGTTTTGGGTAGTAGTTCTGCAACCAGGTGGCTCTTCTTATCTGGCAGTTCATACGCCAATTCAAATTTGTTCATCAGTCCCAGTAATTTTGAAAAGATATCCCGCGGATAGATATCTGAGTACCAGATTTGGTCTAATTCACTGTGCAATAAAATCCCACCACGATCTAAAATCGATTGCGTATCCAGAATCTTATACACCGCCTTTGTTGCCCATTCTGGATTTAAAATTACCATGTTGCGCAGTTCCAGTCTATCACGAAAATGAATAATGACGCCCAGATCGTGCAGGTATTCATCTAAAATATCCGTTTGCTTTTTGTCCAATCCCTCTGACTCGCAAATTTGCTCAAATTCAGTGTATCCTATCCATTCCCGTCCATCCTGCTCTAACCGTCCTCGCACCTTGAACCATGACTCAATCCAAGGAGTTTTCATGTGTGGCAAGTGCCAAGTAGTTTCGCTTATTATGTCTTTCAAGGTGGAAATCCCTTTTCCGTCGTAGCTATCTATTTTATATAATCCGATAATTTGCGGGAATTTTTCTCTTAGCTCTTTCATATTCAGATCATCGTCCCGCTCGTTCCATTTGCTCAGCACTAATACTATCGGACTGTCCACTCCGAAAGCCTCTATTGTATGCAGCCAGTAGTAAATATGTTCATAATCCTGCGACTTGCGCGCATTCCAAACCAGTAGATAGAGTGATCGTTTTGTTAGAAAGAACTGATGGGTGGCGTGATAAATCTCCTGGCCTCCAAAGTCCCATACATTTAGCTTTATCTCATCCTCGTCTGCTGTGGGCGCAGTAATCACCCATTTCAAGATATCTATTCCTTTTGTGCTCTTATTTTCTATAAAAACATCATAAATCAATCGTTTGGCAAGGCATGTCTTTCCTACGTCTCCTTGACCTACTAAAATCAATTTTGCTTCATTGTGCTCTATCGCTTCCTCTGGGAGCTGCCGTAGATACTCAAAAATTGCCTCTATTCCCTGTTCTACTATTTCTGGTGGCGGCGATTTCAGCAGATTTCTAGATAGGTCAAGCGTGGTAAGGTTTGTGAGCTTCCTTATCTCCGCCGGCAATGTCTCCAGTTGATTTCCGGATAGGTAAAGCCCGGTAAGATTCTTTAGCTCCACTATCTCTGCCGGCAATCTCTCCAGTTGATTTTTGGATAGGTTAAGCTCGCTAAGGTTCTTTAGCTCCACTATCTCTGCCGGCAATCTCTCCAGTTGATTTTTGGATAGGTTAAGCTCGGTAAGATTTTTTAGCTTTCCTATCTCCGCCGGCAATAGTGTCAGTTGATTTCCGGATAGGTTAAGTTCGCTAAGGTTTTTTAGCTTTGGTTTTTTAGCTTTACTATCTCCGCTGGCAATGCCTTCAATTGATTTCCGGATAGATAAAGCTCGGTAAGATTTTTTAGCTTTCCTATCTCCGCCGGCAATGTTGTCAGTTGATTCTTGGATAGGTCAAGCTCGGTAAGGTTCTTTAGCTCCACTATCTCCGTCGGCAATCTCTTCAGTTGATTATTGGATAGGTCAAGCTCGGTAAGGTTCTTTAGCTCCGCTATCTCCGCCGGCAATCTCTTCAGTTGATTATTGGATAGGTCAAGCTCGGTAAGGTTCTTTAGCTCCGCTATCTCCACCGGTAAGGTCTCCAGTCGATTTCCGAATAGATTTAATTCAGTTCGCTCATTTCTTGCCGCTTCCTCGATAACTCGCAAAACCTTGTCCTTTTCCATGCTTTTAACCCCTTAATGTCCTACCTTCCTGCCTCTTGACATCATTGCCATCACCACCGCAACAATTTCATGAAACTGTACACGCTCTTCCACTAGATCGCTTGGTGAACCCATAAATAATAATCCTGACCCCCGTACAATTTGCCGTCATCATCGCCTCCTCATTGATATTGCAGGATTGCCGTATATCCCAATAAAAAATATGCCCCGCATATCTAAATGCTTTTCGTTTTTTACACATAAAATGAAGGGGTAGCTACCGATTTATGTGGAGATTTTAGAGGACATTACAACTGAGAGTCCGAGTAGATTTAGATTTGTAAAGAAGGGTTAAGTTTAAATATACCTTTAGAGAAATAACATAATTATGGAATGAAGTGAAGAGTAAAATAGAGATAGGGGGAAAGGAGGAGAAGGGGAGAGTTGTCAATCTTTCAGAGTATCGGGGGATTTACAAGGATTTTTGGACCGACCTTGAACAAGAGGTAAGGAGTTTGAGAGGCGAATGGACAAGGAATATTTAGTGGATACAAAGATAAAGTTGCCTGATGTTGTAATTGCCGCAACAGCATTGCATAAAAATCTAATCCTCGTGACGAGGAACGAAGATGATTTCAAAGATGTTGAAATATTGGAAGTGTATAATCCATTCGGGTGATTATTTGAATCCTGAAAGTCCTTTTACCCTTTCGGATATTCGATTATTCTGCCCTGCTTGATGATTCGAAAGAGGTTTCTACTGTTGGAATTAGATCTTCATAATCTGTAAAGTAAACTGCTACAAAAAGGAAGGCTGATGTGATACTGAAAGAGATAACAGCTATTTCGTTATCCTGTAACGGCGAAGAGGATAAAAGGCTGAGTATTTTCGCTAAGGTGCTCAACTTGGAGAAGGTTCTGGGCATCGATTGATTTTTTTTAGTTCTCCTATTTCTTCAACGATTTTAATGCAATATCTCATAGCCACCTTCTTTATGCAGTTTTCGTATATCTCGTAGAGACCTTATATACAGTATATGCGAATTTCGTATATGCGAATTTCGCATATTGATAGATTAAACGAGCTTAATCTTTTTTAAGCTCGCCTATTTCTTCTTCTCGTTTAATGTAATATTTAGTTGTAGGTGGTTTCCCTTTAGTCACAAGAAGTCCAGCCTGTTTCAGTGTATTCAAATGGTATTGAATAGTAGAAGGAGGTTTCCCGATAGCCTTACTTAATGACGTTGGTGAGCCAGAGCTTAAGTCTGCAATAGCCCTAAATACTTCCTGGGTCTCTTCACTTAATTGACCTAATGCCCTCTGTGTAAATAGTAGATTTAGTCCTCAAGTTCTCTTTTATAAGAGAAACAACCTTGTCTTCTTTAAAAATTCGATTTTCTCTAAAAATCCCAGAGAGAAGGCTAAGGAAAAATGGGCGTTCTTCTGCTGTTGCGAGCATATAACTCACCATAATCTTCTCTGATTTTACTTTCGCTTTTAGATAACTCAAGAAGGATGTTTTGCCCATGCCCTTCCAACCTGAAATTAATAGTAGGTTAATTCTCTGGTGTCTTATTCTTCTTTTGGTAGTCCATCCTCGCCTTACAACGAGGACACTCCTTTGGCTTTTCGACCCTTGGCTTCCATTCATAGCCGCATTTAGTACATATCATCTGCTTCCCTCCTCCTCTATCTATAGGTTTTATGTTATATATGATAGTAGTAGTAGTAGTAAGAGACTATTAGTATATATAGCTTGTAGACAGACTTGCTGAAGTACTATACATAACTTTCATATAATATGCGAATTTCGCATATAACTCATAGCATACTTTAGTCTCTAACCATATTTTTTCTTACCTATACCATAAAGAAAGATATTGTATCTGTTGAGGATGTGATTGCAAATGGAGCGGAGAAAGCGGTATAATTTCGAGCAATTAGATGAAATGATGCAGAGAGGCTATGACCTTAAAGATAAAGGAAGGCTAAAAGAGTGCTGTAATCTTTGGTTAGAGTTATGGGAACATTTGAAGAAACGATTCACTTCTGATATAAGCGCCATTGAGGATGTAGATCTAGGGGTTTTTACCGGCATACAGCTTTATAACTGGTCTCAAAATTTAGATATGGTATTGTGGAATGCTGGGTTAGAAGATACAAGTTTTTTTAGGAAGAGGTTGGAATTTTGCCGTGAGTTCTATCGTATGTTCCCAGACACGAACAGCTCAGTTATAGAGAACATGATGCGAGGAGAGGCTAATTCTTATTTCTTCCTCTCTGATAGTGAAAATGGGGATGAGGCATTTAAAAAATTAATAGAAGAGTTTCCAGAATCTGCATGGGGATATATCGACTGGGGTGATATGTATTGTTCAGCCATGCAGGATGATAAGGTCCCGGCAGATTATGATAAAGCTGAGAGAATATATCGTGTGGGGCTCGATAATGCCACTTTTGACAGGGACGTTATCAAAGAGAGACTTCAACATTTGGAAGAAAAAAGGATTTTGAGGTATGCATGAAGAAGAAGAAAATGGAACTAATCAAAGAGATGAAAAGGTATCTGCCCATTCCTGTTTATCCGTCCAAAGAATTGCAGCAGCTCCTTCGTAAAAAGGGAAAAGATATTAGTATGGAAACCGAATTAAAGATAACAAAAGTATTTGATTCTGGAGATGTTGGCGGTATAGTTTGCACTATACTTAAGGACAAGAACAAAGAAGTAGTTATTGTTTCATTGACTCATCTCCAAATAAAGCTAACTCATCCTTTAAGTGATAAAATAACGGCTTATCAAAAACAGAGAAAAAAAAACATCTCAAGGATATAGTTTCGAAAAGATTTGCGAGATTATAGGGGATAGTCGCAAGTATAATACTTATTATGTCCTATTAAAAGCATTTGCGCGGAGATAGCAGGTTAGCGTGTGCAACAGTTCCCTAAGTACCTAAGAACAAATCCGGTACTTGTGGCAATGCCAGCCACTGTGCAAATTTGTTATACGTTTTACCAAGCTTTTGTGCCACTTCAATCCCTTTTTGAGTCCCGGAAACTATTTTGTGGTATTTCGTAGCCACCTTCTTTATGCAGTTTCCGTATATCTCGTGTAGACGTTATATACAGTATATGCGAATTTCGCATATAACTCATAATCCTAGTGCAGCCTTTAATGCTGCAGTAGCTACCGGAACACTAATTTTAGTTGCTTTGTCAAGAGTCCACTTCCCGGCCTTTGATAGATATTCAAGCGCTTTTGGTCCATTGCTCTCTTTCGCTGAACTTTCGGCGGCTGCAATAGCACCAATAGACTTGTCATGCTCCGGTTCTGTTGCTTCCTCCTTTAACTTTGAACGAAGTTCTTTAAGTTCCTTGGTAAGTGCTGATAGATCAATCTCATCTTTAATTTCGTTCCATAATTGATTGAATGTCATATCATGTGCATAAGCGCCAGGACCTATTGCCCCTCCTTGTCCAATAATATAAATATCTCTTGTGGTTATTTCCTTCATTCTTTCTTCCTTCTTTACAAAGCCATCCAATAGTGCCGAAAGTGGCACTTCTTTCCAACTCTCCTGGCAATCAACTGTTTTTTTACCACGTTCTTCAGCCATTAATAATTTTTCATAATTAAATTTGTAGGGACAATTGCTCGAACAATTACACGGTATTTCTTGTGCAACCTCTACTTTTTTTATCGAACGGTTAATGTGGTCAAATTGGTTGCGAATGATAGCCAGTAATTCCCGTTTTCTGCTGCCATTGATCTTTATCTCAATCAGTTTTTCCAGTGGCTTAACCTTAACAAGAGCACGTGTATCTCCACGTTGCAAGACCGCACCTTCGCGGCAGCATAAATGTGTGCCATCCGGTTTATCCTCCAAATCATCATGCATAAGTACAATGAAGCGAGTTATTACACCCGCAGGCAGAAAATCATAGCGGTAATAAAACCGCAAGTTGTTCGTTTCATCCCACCCAAATTCCGGTTCGGTTTTGGGTAGTAGTTCCGCAACCAGGTGGCTCTTCTTATCTGGCAGTTCAAATGCCAATTCAAATTTGTTCATCAGTCCCAGTAATTTTGGGAAAATATCCGGCGGATAGATATCTGAGTTCCAGATTTTATCTAATTCACTGTGCAATAAAATCCCTCCTCGATCTAAAATCGATTGCGTATCCAGAATCTTATACACTGCCTTTGTTGCCCATTCTGGATTTAAAATCACCATGTTGCGCAGTTCCAGTCTATCACGAAAATGGATAATGACGCCCAGATCGTGCAGATATTTATCTAAAATATCCGCTTGTTTGTTATCCAACCCCTCTGACTCGCAAATTTGCTCAAATTCTGTGTATCCTATCCATTCCCGTCCATCATGCTCTAATCGTTCTCGTACATTGTACCATGATTTAACCCAGGGCGTTCGCATGTGCGGCAGGTGCCAGGCTGTTTCACTTATTATGTCCTTCAACGCGGGAATTCCTTTTCCGTCTTCGCTATCTATTTTATATAACCCGACAATTTGCGGAAATTTTTCTCTAAATTCTTTCATATTCAAATCATCGTCCCGCTCGTTCCTTTTGCTCATTACTAATACTATCGGGCTGTCCCCTCCAAACGCCTCTATCGTGTGCAGCCAGTAGTAAATATGCTCAAAATCCAGTGCCCTACGCGCATTCCAAACCAATAAATATACGGAACGTTTGGTAAGAAAGAACTGATGTGTGGCGTGATAAATCTCCTGACCTCCAAAGTCCCATACATTAAGCTTGATTTTTTTCTGGGCTGCTGTAGGCGCAGCAATGCACCATTCTAAAATATCTATTCCTTCTGTGCTTTTATCTCCTATAAACTCATCATAAATCAATCGTTTGGCAAGGCAGGTCTTTCCTACGTCTCCTTGACCTACTAAGATCATCTTTGCTTCATTGTGTTCTTCTGCGGGATGCCGTAAAAATTCAAAAATCGCTTCTATCCCTTGCGCGAGAATTTCTGGTGGCGGTGATTCCAAAGGATTTTTGGATAGGCCAAGCACAGTAAGATTCGTTAGCTGTCCTATCTCCGGTGGCAATCTCTCCACTTGATTTCCGTATAGGTTAAGCCTGGTAAGATTCGTTAGCTGTCCTATCTCCGCCGGCAATGTCTTCAGTTGATTTTGGGATAGGTCAAGAAAGGTAAGGTTTGTGAGCTTCTCTATCTCCGCCGGCAATGTCTTCAGTTGATTTCGGGATAGGTCAAGCTTGGTTAGGTTCTTTAGCTCCACTATCTCCGCCGGCACTGACGTCAGTTGACTTTCGAATAGGTCCAATTCTGTTTGCTTATTTCTTGCCGCTTCCTCGATAATACGCAAAACCTCGTCCTTTTCCATGCTTTTAACCCTCTATTATCAAACCTTCCTAGCTCTTGACATCATTGTCATCACCACCGCAACAATTCCATGAAACCGTACGCTCTTCCACTAGATCGCCTGGTGAACCCATAAATAATAATCCTGATTACCGTACAAATTGCCGTCATCATCGTCACCTCATTGATATTGCAAGATTGCTGTATATCCAAATAAAAAATATACCCCGCATATCTAAATGCTTTTCGTTTTTTGCATGCACATAAAATGAAGGTGTGGCTTTCACTTTAACATTACAAAAGAGAGTCAAAGTAGATTTCGATTTAAAATAATCCTTCCGCCAATATATCAGCTATTGGAACATTTAAAGTGATCTTTCTAGTCTGCCCATATCGCCCCTTGTATACCTTTTTTGCACTAATTAGTCCTAGCATATCTAGTTCAGAGATAAAATTAGAAATACTTATTTTTGTCAATGGACTCAAACCCTTCTGATTACATAGATTCGTATATGCGATATAGACATCATTTGTCTCTGTTCCTATTCTTCCATCCTTTACTACCGCTTGAAAAACAAGTCTTTGATGATAAGGGAGAGTTTTTATTGTCTCGATCAATCTATCAGTCTCTAACCTTTTTTGTGCTTCTCTTACATCTTCCTCTCTTACTCTTTCTCTATCCTTTTCAGCCGCAATCTCTCCCGCATATTCTAGTAGCATTAATGCCTTTCTTGCATCTCCATGCTCCTGAGCTGCTAAAGCAGAACAAAGAGGGATTACCGTATCATCTATGATCCCTTCCTCAAATCCTATTTGAACCCGATCTTTTAGGATCTTTTGCAGTTGAATTGCATCATAAGGCGGGAATACAAATTCTCTTGAGCCAAACGATGAGATCACCCTTGCGTCTACCCGCTCTTTATAGGTAAGGTCATTTGAGATTCCTATGATGCTTATAAATCCTTCTGTTATATCTAAGTTCTCCCTAGCTCTTGTGAGGTTGTAAAGAATACTATCCTCGCTCATTTTATCTATCTCGTCTAACACTACTATCAATATCCCTCCAAAACGATTAAGTATTTTCCAGAGTCTATCATAGTACTCTGAAGTTGCTATTCCTGTCGATGGTATTTCTATTTCAGGTGACACAACATTGCATATCCGTTTTATTATCTTCGTTGTTGTCTTAATCTGGTTGCAGTTAACAAAAACAGATTTTACATTAACCCCTCTTTTTTTAACTTCTTTATCAAGCTCAAGTAGGACATACTTCGTCACCGCGGTCTTTCCCACTCCCGTCTTTCCATACACAAATACGTTATTAGTCTTATCGCCACTTAATGCAGGGCTTAATAACGAAGCTACCTGTTTCGTTTGTTTTTCTCTACCTACCAATCGTTCGGGAATATATTCAGGCGAGAGTGCAAGTCGCTTCTTAAATATTTTGTCTGTTACCGTTTCAAAAAGATTCTTTTTCTCTTCTCTATATTCTTCCACTTTTGGTAGCACCCACCCCTTTATTTTATGTGGAGATTTATTTTTTATATATCTTTTTATTTATTACTACTACTACTACTACTACTACTACTATACTATTATTATTATTATCACAAATGTAAAGAAGAAGAACATGAAGTGTCCTATATGTGGTTATGAATGGAAACCTAGAGTAAAAGAGCCTAAGGAATGCCCGCGATGTAAGAGAAGGTTAGATTTATCCTACAAGTAAATTACCTTAGTTCTAAATGCCTACTACCTTGACAACGCAAGAAGAGTTTCCACTTAAAACAGAGGGGTGGGATTGTTATATCACTTATTTTTATGAATATACCCGAGAAAGGGAGGGGGGGTACATGTTACGTGAAACTTTCTAAAGTGTCGATAGATCTTTGTTAGTATTTTTAACATAATATGAAGCAGAGCCACTAATTTTATCTAGAGATTTTTTTTCGTTCGCCTATATCTTCATCTATTTTCAATTTGTATGAATAAAGAAAAAGGATCGTTCATTTGATGTAACGAGCATAGAAAAAAGAGTTTCTCTTACCTCTAAGCTCCTACACACTTAGCGCTCTCTCGCTGCTAAAAAAATATATATATAGGATGCACCAGAAACTAACCGTGTATGACGGACTAGCGGATATTAAGGCTGATTATTTTCGCTAAGGTGCTCAACCTGGAGAAGGTTCTGGGTATCGATTGATTTTTTTTGTTGGAAAGAGAGAGAGAGTAGACAAGAAGTGGTTTTTACAAAAGTCTCTTATAACGAAAAAACTTGAAGTGGCCAAAAGTGGCTTATATGCTTGAAATGCAAAGTAAGATTAAGAGAAGAAATGACTATTATAGAAAGGCAAAGAGGGAAGGGGATATTCATAGACAAAATTTTTTTCCGGTTAAACTACATCCCTGAAAAGGTGTATGAATGTGAAGAAATGGATAAGGTAGCGAAGTTCTTTGCTGATTTCTTGGACTATAATGTCTCGGATGATATTTTCCTTGTAGGACCAAGTGGCACAGGTAAAACACTCTCTGCTCTATACCTGGTAAAGGAGCTTTTTGATCTGAGCACGCAGAAGATAGGCAAGTCCTATGTTAATTGTAGAACAAACAGTACAGAATATGGCGCTATACAACAGATCGCATTTGACCTTGGTGTTAAATTGCCAGCGCGTGGATTAGGGACTTCCGAAGGATACAAGCGAACATTTGAATCAATAAAGGACTATGACAGGATACTTATCATTTTAGACGAAGTGGAAAAGCTTAAAGACTTAACTAATATTGTCTATGCATTTACGCGCGGTAATGAGGTGTTTGGGGTTGACGTGCCTATTTCTTTGATATTTATTACAAATAACATCCACATCTTCCAGCGGTTGGATGTACCTACAAAATCCTCTTTACATCTCCATTCAGTTGTCTTCGATAGATACAACGCAGATGAACTTTACAAGATTCTCGTTGATCGTGCCAGATTTGGCTTGAAGTCTGGCTGTTACGATGAAATAAGTTTAAGATATATCGCTGCAAAGACTGCTAAAATAACTGGCGATGCTCGATTGGCTATATTATCGTTAGAGATGGCTGGTAAATATTGTGAAGTCAATAAAGTTGCAACAATTTCTACAGAAGTGATTGATAAGACATTTGGCGAAGCTATGGACGCTTTAGAACTAAATACACTTTACAAAATTAATTTTCAACCACTTCTTATTCTTTACTCGCTCGCTACGTTAGCAAAAAACACAGAGGAAGCTATCTATATCAAGAAAATATATGAACGGTATAAAACATTGTGTATGTCGGCAGGTGAGGATATCCTAAGCTATTCACAATTTCACCATCACTTATCCTATCTGCAATCACAGGATACTATCCTTTTAACACGAGAAAAGTATTTTAAAGGTGGATATCGGCTACTTGCTCAGTTGAATATCTTACCCGAAGGTGTGAGGAAAATATTTAATGAACGTTTACAAGAGGGTGCACTTCCGGCCTACTCTCTCTCTCTCCATATACCACTATTTGTCACCCCTAATTGTTTTGGTTTTTTTGATAAATGCTCTTTTTCTTTCAATATTGAAAATTCAAACCTTACCTCATTCAACTACACCATAAAGCTTTATAGCTTTTGGCGTGTGCAGCACGCCCTCCTGCAGGTACTTCTTAGGGCTATCCACGATCTCTATTTTTACAATCCTGAATATCAGGGACTTGACCCCATGCTGGTTATGCTTCCAGAAATGTGTTGGCTTACCCTCAATCAACCGCTTAATCCAGTATTCCTTGTAATCTCTAAGCTCTGTCGGCTTGTCTACATACTTGGTCTTTGTCCTTATGCAAACTACTTTTTTATCCATTCTCTTTCACAAGTGACTATCCAACCAAATGGATCCCGTTTAATTTCTAACGATGTACCAATTTGCAACTCCGGAGCATGCTCGACTATCCAGCGCATTATATCATCATCGGTGGAATTGCACAAACACGCGCCATCTGGACGTATGCTCTCGATTTCCGCACCGTCAGGCATTAATATTCTATCGCACATTTATTATCTCTCCTCACCGTCTCTAACTCTTAATTTCGACAATC
>QENH01000128.1 GCA_003336485.1 Candidatus Methanophagales archaeon | reverse complement strand
CCGCGATACCATTATAATTGCTTCTTTAGAGTTCATACTTCTCCATAAGAAGAGAGGGGTATTTAAAGGATATCGTGAGGGCTGATAGACTGTAAGTGTGAAGTTGTGAAAACTATCTCCTAAATTTCTGAGTTAAAACCGGAAATGAATTTTGTCTGGGGTTTTTATGTTTGAAACAATTGATGAGCATGTTTAAACGCCTGTTTCCACCAAAGGTATTCCCAAAAAGCATAACGCTATGGCTAGATTTGGGTTTCACGGGCGTTGATAAGGATTATCCCGATGCGTCTGTTATGATGCCAAAGAAGAAGCCTCGGGGGAAGGAATTGACTGACGAAGATAAGGCAAGGAATAAAGTTATCAGCAGCATCCGAGTTCGGGTAGAGCATGCTATCGGCGGAATTAAGCGAATGCGAATAACTACTGACAAGTTTCGCAACAAGTCTAAGATTATGCTTTAGGTATATAACATAATCAAAGATAATTAAGAATTATTAAAAATGGGCTTATTCGGGCGGAGCAAAAGGATAGTTGAAATAAAAAAGGGAAAAAAGAAGAAGCAACGAGAAGGTAGTGCAGATACGAAATCAGAAGAATTACGTGACGGTAGTATCGGGACGATAGAGGGATTAGATTTCACCGTGCTTGGGAAACTGGTATATGACTGGGGTGGCGGGCAGTGGGAGGAGTTCTATTTGGAGTTCCCAGATACAGAAGAGCATAAATGGTTATCAAAGGAGGGGACAACACTAGAGTTACTTGACGAAGTTGAGTCTACAGATGCGCCGGACCCCGCGGAATTAAAAGAAGGCGCTGTATTCGACTTTCAAGGCGAAAAGGTGAAAGTGAACGAAGTAGGTAAAGCAGAGATTGTCCTGGTAAAAGGGTCTTTCCCCTGGAGTATTGCGGAGGGATCGCAGGTAACGTATGCAGATTGCGAGATTGACCGAACCGGTGAAATACTCAGCTTAGAAAAGCATCCGGGGGCAGGAGTAGAGGTATATAAGGGTAATGAAATATCAAGGCGAAGTTTGGAACTTTATTAGGTAGGGGGCTAAAATAAAAAATGGGATTGTTTAATAGGTTTTCTAATGTGGCTAAAGCGAAGACTAGTAAAGTAATAGAGCGATTTGAAGACCCCGATGAACAACTTGACTACGCATACGAGAAGCTAGTAGAAGAGAAGAAGAAGGTGGATGTAGCAGTGCGGGATTCAATAGCAGCGAAGAACCTGAAAAAGCGTGAACTGAACGAAGCGCAGAAGAAAGCGGTATCTGTGCATAACAGTGCCTTGGACTACCGAAAGCGCGCTTTGGCATTAGAGGAGAAACTGCCGGAGTTAGAAGGTGCGAAACAGGAGAAAGCAAAAACGCAGGTGGAACAACTGAACAGTGCCGCAACACAACTGTTAGAGGAAGAGAACAGAGCGAGAGAAAGGACACAGATGCTTCAGCAGTCCGTTGCGGATATGGAGAAGAAAGTGAGGATGCTGAAGGACAAACAGGTAGATTTAACGGCGAAGATACAGCGATTTGCAGATAAGCGCACTGATTTAAAATCAGATTATGCAATGGCGAAGGCATCAAAAAGGGTTAATGACGCGCTCTCAGGAATAGATGGCGAGATAAGCGATGTGGATTTAACGGTGCAGCGAATGACGGAGAAGATCAGGATGGAAGAGGCGAAGGCAGATGCATCGGCAGAACTAGGCACTGCCGCAGGAACTGCGGATCTTGGGCTAAGCGAAATCGAGCGTGAGTTGAAGACCTCGGACTCGCTTTCCGCTCTTGACGATGAGCTGACTAGGAAGTGATTGCAATGACACGAGCATACTTCTTAATAAGCATTTCCGGTGGTGGTACATGGGCATTCCCGACAGAGAACAAGGACGAGATATTAGAAAAGATAAACGAGCCGGACAATGAACTTGCGGCTATTAACGAACGGGGCGAGCTGACAGAAGCGAAATTCAATGCGCTTTACCCGCAGATATTTGATTTGATACGGTCTCGTGGTCTGCTAGTGGGCGAGGACATCGAGCTAGACGAGGTGCTAGACAATGAAGAAGCATTTCCGACGCCAGACTTGATTCTGCCGCCGGAGGACCTGGATTATGAGGAGGCTAACTCATTGTTCAAGGGCGAGGGTTTGGTCCCCGGGTGAATTTTATGGCGAGGATTCAAGTGCTTATAGGACTATTAACGCATTGCAGCGTGGAAAAGATGGAAGATTTTATGTTTATAGAGGGTGTTTTAAGGAAAGCGGCGAAGATGATGGATTTGACGTTACTGGAAACCGTCAGCCATAAGTTCTCGCCACAGGGTATGACGGCATTTGTATTGCTTGCCGAGAGCCATATCGCAGTCCATACGTATCCGGAAGAGAACACGATATTCGTGGAGATGGCATCCTGCGGGCGTAGGGATGCGAAAATGGCTTTGGAGTTCATGGCAGATATGCTGGAAGGTAAAGAGGAGATTATTATGGATAAAATAATAGGAGGTGCATGATTATGGCGATAGCAGAAATAATAGGTGGTGCGGTGTTTGGAGCACTATTGTGGCTGGTAATAGGAGTAGGGCTTAGCTTGCTGCTAGTAAAGATATGCGATATTCTCGTGTTCCGGGAGTTCGATTTGCAGGAAGCGATGGAAGGGAATAATACTGCGGTTGCAATTTTTTTTAGTTTGATGCTGCTTGGTATAGGGCTGGTAGTTGCGGCAACGATTATGTCACCAGGGGCTGGCTTAGTGGTTGCGACAGCGAGTATGTCACTCTGGACAGGCTTGCTATATGATATAATCGCAACAATTGGCTGGAGCATAGGGACTTCGCTCGTTGCTACTCTCTTCTTCCTCGTATTTGATAAGGTGCTAGTGCCGAAGATAAAATTGCAAGAGGAGATAAGTAAAGGGAACATCGCAGTTGGTATCCTGTCAGGTGTTTTGTATATTGCTGTTTCCGTGGTGGCAATGGCGGTGATAATGTCTTGAATGGCTTGCGGGTAGTTGTGGGTGTAGGATGCAGGATACAAGATGCAAGATACAGGAACTTTAGGTTATAGAATGAGACGATAAGAGAAGGGAAGGGAAGAAGAAATGGTAGCTAAAGAGGATATAGGCACAATTGTAGCTTTTGTTGTTATTTTGATGCTCATAGTAGCTTCTTTTCCGTTTGTTATAGCACCGCTTTTAGCGACTCCGAAATATACGGGTGGACAACAAAGTGCACTCACTTTAGTTTCTTATCTTGGCTATTACTCGCTTGGTGGCGATTCAATAGACTATTACTCGGCAGAGCGTGTGCATGAAAATGGCGTTGCCGGTATAATGTATCGATATGGGCGAGGGTCGAGAGACATCGCAACTACGGTGCACGATAAGTTAGAAGAGATCGGTTTTGTCACTACTGCGATAGAAAGCGAGAAGAGCAGTAGCTGGGAGCCGTATTGGGATTATTCATGGTTCTCTGCTGCAAATGGTGATATAATCGTTTATGTCACCACGTACTTTGACGGCCGCAACAATTATGTCTCTATAGCTGCGGGCTCCGAAGAATATGAGGAAGACATATATAAGATCCGAATAGAAGGGACTGATTTTGTATCACTGACGAGTGGTGTCCGGGCTAAATCAGAAGAACCCACCGAGATAGAGCATGTGGCGCCTCTTGCAGGTACGATATATGCGATTACGTATCCGCAACACAAATTGAGTGGGCCTGTAGATGCGGTCGTTAACCTAGAGGCGCGGAAATCGTATGACGAGATGATTGCACTGAAAGCTAAAGTGGAGGCGAACAAAACGTTCCGGCAGGAGTTCTTCAATGTCTCTGCGGATAATGAGACTGCTGCGGTAAATGCGACTCGAGTAGTACAAGAGCGAACAAGATATTACCCCTGGGGGTTCTTTTGGGTCTGTGGCTATGGTGGCTATGGCTACTACTCGCCTTACAGGTACGATCGTCATGGATCCGGTCCTATTGTCAGACCACGCGGCACTGGATATACTATCCGTGGTGGTGGTGGTCCTGGAATGGCGAAATGAATAGGGGGAGTTTTAGTTTGTAGAAGATATAACCACTAAATAATTACCTTCCTCCAGCATAACATCAGCCGTGAAGTCGAAGACAAACCCACCACCTCTGTACAACGCAATCACCTTCTCATCCACACTCAGCGACATATCTGACAACTTCATCTTCTTGTCCACTTTTAGCTGTTTCAGGTCAAATCCTTCAACCGATGTCGTTGCGTCCACAATAAAATCCACGACCACTGGCTCTGTAACCGCATGAGCAAGTAAGCGGCCACTTATCTCTGCATAAGATATTATATGGTTTATTCCCCGCCCCACGCATCAGTTCCACATGTTCCCGCGCCTCACAGGTCGCAATGATATTTATATTGGGATTCTGTTTACGGACCGCGAGCGCAACCATTATCGTCTCAGAATCGTCCTCCAGCGGTATCATCAGCGTCTTCGCTTCTTTTATATTGCTTCTGCTCAGTGTCTCACTCTTTGTCGGATCGCCGCTAATATGTTGTATCTCTTCTGCATTCAGCGCGGCATGATCCAATTCACTACCCACCACTAAGAACGCCTCATCTTCACTCTTTAGCTCTTTTATCGCCTCTTCTGCTTTGGCATTCCAGCCCACAATAATCGTATGCCGCTTCATCTTCACCGCTCCGGACCCAAATAATACCTCTATTTGATTCTTAGTAGAAAAAGCTATGAGTTGTTCGAATACATACGCAATAGTACTTATACCACCCAATGCAACCAGCACAAATAGGATCCGGCCACCCAATGTTATTGGTGCGACATCGCCATAGCCCACTGTCGTAATTGTCACGACCACCCAATAGAGTGCATCCCCTACATCTTTTACATCTGGGTTAGCTCTTTCAAAATAGTAAAATGCTATGGTGCCGAATATGACCACACCAAAGAGCAGAGCTAGTATACGAATCGTTTCTATGTACTCTTCTAAGTTCTTAGCTTTTAACTTTTTTATCAGCCAAAGAAGCATTTCTTTAAAACTCCCTAATTATCACAGGTTTATCAATAGTATTTATAAGATGTGTATTATCAATATCTTTTAGAAGCCAGGGTGGAAGTGCGAAGAGCGAAAAATGCGTCTCTTTACTGTATGTGTTTGTTTCAATTTCCGCTATAACAGCCGCAATCTCAGTTTCATTCAGTTGCAGCGGGTCATAATGTTTGGATGCAATTGCAAAGCCCCATTGACCGAAACTGGGAATATATTGCCTGTAGAGCCGAACAATAGGAAATTGTGACTGCCGCAATGTGTTCGCAATTACCACATATCCGTCAGCGTCCAATGCCCAATCAGCCTGCGTTGCTTGCGTTGCCATCATCCCATTTTCATCCAGCAACGAATAAACGTCATTGTAGAACTCCAACGAATAGAAAGTTGCGAGGAGATCATTATTAGGGTCCGGCAGGTCTAAAATAACGAGGTCGTACTTTTTACTGCCCCTAAGCACTTCACCAATATATTTTCGCCCGTCCATCGCCACATACTCATATCTATGGTCTTGCCATGAATCATTATGTATGCTTACCAGATATTGCTTTGCGATTTCTATTACTTTTGGGTCTAAATCCACAAGTGTTATGTTCGCTATTTTATCATCAGGGAACCTAGTTAATACCTCTAAGACGCCGAGGTCTCCACCGCCGATGATGAGAACATCAAGTTCATGTTTATTTGCGCTATTCAGTAATGTGACGGCGGCGGGAAATACAAGCGCCTCCGAATATGGCTCGTCATCACTCTCTGATATCTGCACTTGGCCATCCAGGAAGAGAACACGTCCAAGAATGTCATGGTCTATTACTGTTATCGACTGGTATCTGCTCTGTGTTCGATCAAGGATAACCTGTCCACGATACAAATCGCCCACTGTTGTGTATTCCAACTGCTCTGCCTTGTAGTAGCCCATGACAAAGAGCGAGAGAAAAAAAACCAGTATAATTATAATTGCAGAAAGAACCACCCGATTATTTCGCGGGTGTTCGGTTTGTGTCGTTGTAGGAATTTCAGAACGCCGAAATAAGATCATGAACAGTGCTACACTCACGGCACCTATTGTATTCAAGATGCCGCCTGTGTGTGCTGTCGTTATAGAGCCGAATAGCGGGATCATTATGAACCCGGCGGAAATCGCACCGATTATTCCGCCTAGGGTATCTAAGAAATATGAATAGCCGGATACTTCACCGATTCTTCCTGTTTTTGTCTTTGATAATATGTTTATGGCTATCGGGAGTTCTCCACCCATCAACACAGCAGGGATGAGCAAAATGCACGCACTATAAAATAGCAGGATATGCCATGATGTGGGTGTGAGCTTGATAAATTCAAATGCATATATTATTCCGTCTGTTAGCGTCCACGTATCGTAAAGTGCAAGTCGCCTCGTGACAGGTACGATAACAAGTGCAATAAGGGCAATGAGCATTTCTAATACCAATAGTAGAAGGAAGGGATTCTTCGTTCTATCCGAGAGTTTACCGAAGATGAGGCTTCCCATAGCGAGACCGCCCATTATAGAAGCTAAAACGATCGAGCCGGAATAAAACGAAGAGCCAAGAAGTAATGTAAATTCCCTTAGGAGGACGACTTCGTATATCATCGCCGCTGCTCCTGTAGAGAGCAGAGTTATTGTGATGACAATGGATACGGCTGTGTGATATCTACTATTTACTGTCATCGTGTTTGTTATGAGTATGCTGATATTATTTAGTTATTAGCTAGCTAAAAGAAAAAGCGGTTTACTTGGGATTCCGTACTATTCGATCGACATTGTGACTTTAAAAACAGAACATGGAGAACTGAGCGGTTACTTATACGATTTGTAATATCTCCTGGTGCTTCTCACTTTTGGAGAAGCGTTAAAAATCGAAAAGTTTTTATACGTAACTCGTTCTACATATCTTTCAATATTAAAGTAGTAAAAGAATCAGACGGAATAAACAAATAAACAATCTAATAGAAAGCGGAAGAAGGAAACACGAAAATGTTAGCTATAGAACTGAGAAAAGTCATACTTTTGATTGCGGTTGTTACCATCGTCACAGCGGCGTTGGTCGCACCATTAAATGCAGCCACAGATGCCAAGATCGTAATAGTTGATGTCACACCAACTGCGCTTGCACCGGGCGACATAAAGGATGTCTCGCTCACGGTGAAGAATCAGGGCGGCAGGGACGCCCGCCATATTATCCTGAATTTTCAGAACGGCGACGATGTCTCCCTTATCGGATCATCCACAGTTCACCTCGCTTCACTCAACGCATGGTGCTCAAATGAGATCCCCATCACGATTAAAGTAAATGACGAAATCGATGGGGGGGCATATCCCATTCCTATCAAGGTCACATTCGATGAATACAGTTACAGTGCCAGTGAGGGGAAGGTAATTACGCCTATGAACGTGACACCTACAATCGTCTTTAATGTAGAAGGCATAACCACGCTTGAAGTTGCCGATGTCGAGACAAACCCGCCTGAACTGCGAGAAGACAGCGAGAATAATGATCTGACTGTCTTAATAGATAATTCAGGAACTGCGAAGGCGAGGTCGGTAACTGTAAAAATAGTCCCTACCAGCCCATTTACGGAGGCATACTCGGGTTCTACGTCCGACTTTACTGACGAGATTGCGGCACGTAAAAGCCACCGCTTCGTATTCGCGCTCGATATAGAAGACAGCGCGAAAGAAGGGTCTTATACAATTCCGATCACTATTGACTACCTTGACGAGGCAGACCAAAAAATCTCGCTTGATAAGAGCATCACATTGAAGATCGGTTCGCAGGCGGACTTCCGGGTCGGAGAGGCGACAACTAATCCGGCGGCAATTACTCGTGGTACGGAATTCCGAATTAATGTACCTGTCAAGAACATAGGGAACAAGAATGCGGAAGCAGTAAAAGCCATATTAAAAACGAAATCATACTTCACAGGGACAAAGACCGATTATCTCGGCGATATAGAACAGGGCTCGGAAAAGATAGCCACCTTTGAGCTTGATGCAGACCGTGACACAATCGCAGATAACTACGAGACAGATATAAAGATCATGTGGTTAGATGGAGATGAACGATTAGAGACAACCAAATCATTTGCGCTTGTTGTGGTATCAGGAGAAGGCTTGAATACCGGAATCACGGCTATTGCAGCAGTTGCAGTTATTCTGATTGTTGTCATAATAGGTGTTTTTATCTATTTCAAGAGTAAGAAAAGAAAGGGCGAATGAGTCATAGTCATATAGTCCTAACGCGCTGGGCAGAAAGTTCGAAGTTATTATCATTGTTGATATTGGAGAGGAGAAAGCGAGGATGATCGAAGAGGCACTCAGTTTCTATGCTAATGTTTCAAAGAAGCTTTATCCGTTCATAATAGTTTTGGCGATCGTAATTGCAGTGGTTGCGCTGCAACAGGCGACGGAAACCAAGATCAGTACGGACTATCATGGCTTCTACTACCCCGACACCCAGGGAATGACCGAAGTTCGAATACTCGATAGTGAGTTCATGGGCGTTGACACAGTGGATATCCTTATAGAGGCGGACCGCGTCCTCGCTTGCGATGTTTTAGAAGAAGATGTACTGGACATGACGGCGGAGATAGTAGATACCGTCTCGATAGTCCCAGGTGTTTTCAGTGTTTCCAGTGTCTTAGACCTCGGGAAAACGAGAGAAGAAATAATGAGCAGATCCCCCGCGGCAATCGCTAGATACGTGAATACGGCACGTCAGTACACCATTGTCACTGTCGCATTGGATTCTGCCGAGGTGCCGGACCGAGCCCAACTGGTAGAGACCTTTCAGAAGACCGTGGCGAAGGTGGATACGGCAAAGGGGACAGAGGTAACTGTTGCCGGGGGTTTGACCTTTTATCATGCCTGGGAAGAAGCGGTGAAGTCTGGTTTTGCGACATCTCTAATCCTTAGTTTCTTAACCATAGTGGTAGTCATTTTCTTCGTTTTCCAGAACCTAATAACAGCAGTTTTTATCATGGTCCCGATCCTTGTCGCTGTCCTGGCGGCCTTTGGAACCATGCACTTCATACATATTCCTTTGAACTTCCTGACGGTCATGTTCGGTGCTATAACCCTGGGTCTGGGAGTGGATTACAGCATCCATCTCGTTCAGAGATATCATGAGGAGCTGGAGCGGGGAAAAGAAAACGCGCTGAACATTGCAGTCGCGAAGATAGGCAGGAATACTATTTTTACAAGCCTGACAACGATGGCTGCTTTCTCATCCTTTGCTGTGGCTGGACTGAGGATGGTGGCAGAGTACGGTTTGATGTCTTTAATCGCAATATCCTTCTCTGCCCTGTCCGTGCTATTATTTTTGCCGTCATTCCTTGTCCTCGAGTCCAAAATAAGAGGGAAATCTTTCGATCTATCTAAATTATCGAACACTCTCGGGTTAAGGGGCTTCATACCCAATATGATGACAAGGCTGTCAGAAATATCAGTGAAGAAACCGATTGCCGTTATCTTCTTCTTAGGCGTGGGTCTCGTGCTGATCTTCTACGGTATGTCACAGATAGAGAGCGAGACGGATGAGGACATGTGGCTGCCCGAGGAAACGCCAGTTGTAAAAGCGAATAATGTCATAAATGACGAGTTTGTGAAATACTGACACACAATGATTCTGGTTCAGGCGGACGACATCAGGACCCCCGAAGTGCTGGGGACAATGGCGGAGATAAAGGAGGGCGTGGAGAACGTGCCGCGTGTGGTTGCGGTCACGAGCATTGCCAGTTTGTTCAATCCGGTGCCAGGCGAGAAGAGAGAATTAAAGCGTAAAATCGCGGCTCTGCCCTTTGATCTGAGGCGGCAATACGTTACCAATGATTATACCAAGGGGCTGATGTTAATAAAGATAGATGGCAAAATGGATGGCAACGAGCTCGTAGTATTGTTAGAGGAGATCAGAGACGTTCTGGATTCCGTGGAGATGCCCGGAGACGTAGTTTTTGTCTCGGCCGGTATGGACGTAGTTAGTTCGCAGATTGAAGAGATCATGGATAAAGACAAAGTCCAGTCAGTTCTGCTGAGTTTAGCGCTCGTTATAATCCTGCTCTTTATCGCATTGAGGAGTTTTATGGGCATAATACTTGCGCTTTTACCTGTCATTCTCACAATTATCTTCGCAATGGGTACTATGGGGTTTCTTGGGATCCCTGAGGGATTTCTGACACTTATGATACCTACCCTGTTACTCGGTTTAGGTATTGATTACAGCATTCATTTCATCACCCGGTACAAGGAGGAGCGGGAGAGGGGCGAAAAGTTAGAGGACGCACTGCGAATTACTTCTTCGACCGTAGGAGTGTCAATTGCGCTCACTACTATAACGACAACACTCGGGTTTTTAGCGCTGTTGACGGTGACGCTCATACCGGTGCAGGATTTCAGTAAGATTGCCGCTATTGGCTTAATTATCTGCATGATTTTCGTGCCGGTTATTATCTCCGTGGGGCTTTTATTCCACGAGCGGGTAATCAGACGGGCACTGTCATTCTTTTCTTGGAGGACGTAGAAAGAGATGTACTGTACAGAGTGTGGGACAGAGAATGAGGATACAGCCGAGGTCTGCAAGAAATGTAATGCTATCCTTGTTCCGAAAAACCATCAAGGTCCGGTAGGTCGGTTTAGCCTCACTGGCTACTCGGACCAGGATGTCGGGCTGCTAATAATATTAATCGGGGTTGTTTTAGTAATGGCCGCAATTCTACCCTTCTTCCTTCTCGAGACTAATGATTTAATAACGATGGGACGAATGAGGCTCATTATCACGCTGCCGCTGGCATTTATTGCTATCTTGCTTATCGGGACCGGTTTTGTGGTTTACCGTGGCTACCGCAAGAGAGGCAAAGTGCTGCACAAGGAGGAGGAGGACTACCGTAGTCTTGTGGAAAACGCATAAGATGGTATTTTCACGCTAGATCAGGAGGGGCGGTTCACGTATGTGAATAAAAAAGGTATGGCGTTGCTTGGGTACGCAAAGAGCGAGCTGTTGGGTCGTAATTTCGTCACGGTTATTGCGCCTGAGTATCGGGAAGCTACAATCGAGAACTTTCGGAAGCGACAGATCGGGGAAGCAGTTGACAGGTATGAGATAGAAGTGATAACCAAAGACGGGAAAAGAATTCCGCTTGAACTCAATACGAGAACGCTTGAATACATGGGTGAGTTCATGGGTATCGAAGGTATTGGGCCGAGTAATAGAAGATAAACGAAAGGTTCTTCTGGCTAAAAAGCGGTTATTGGATGAGATACGAGGGGATGTAAGGAAGTAATTTCTTTGCTATTTCCATTTTTACAACAAAAAACCACAAGATATTGAGCAATTACCTCCGATTGAATGTGGCATATGCGTGTAACACATCTTTATTCGATAGACTCATAAAGCTCGGTTGTAGAAAGCATATATACACCATCTCTAAGCACGAGCTTCTTACCTCTGACAAAATGATCCAAATACAGGTGCAAATCCGCGCTACTTTCCGGACGATAACCCATTCCAGACAGTACCAGGATCTTCGGACTTTGCTCGCAGAATTGTTCTGCAAACCGCTCCTGCAGTTGTTCCTGGTTAAGAGGGGTTTCTTTCAGTTGTTCCGAGAGCCAGTCCATTATTATATTCGCCCGTATTCTTTTTTGTGCGCGTCTCATAAAGTGAGAGACATGAGTCGGCTCCTCACCCTGTTTAACGAGTTCCCTGCTCTACTGGTCCCGGATGCACAATCTTGTTGTAACTTGCCAGTGCTACTCCACCTACCGATACGAACATCATCACAACAATGAATAGCGAAACTAACCTCCCCCTGTCGTATTTTATCCCCAACCAAACAAGAACAGAGGAAACTGTATCCATCGTGTTATCAATCCCATCTGCGATCAGACCAGCAGACCCGGAGATAAGACCGAAAGTCAACTTCAAAATACTGAGCAGGACATGTACTGCGATAGTAACGATGGAAACAACTTTTGCGGAAAATAAAGTGCCCACGAAGAAAGGAATGGTCAGTTGCATGTGCTCGGCAATTTCCCGACCGCCGGGAGTCAGGAAGATTTTACCATCTTTTTCTTCCAGTACTCCGCGCTCAATTGCGGCTGCAAGGTCCTTATCCAGATCGATTTTTTCGAACTCCCGTCTGTGATGCCTTCCCATTCGCATCTCAAGGTGGCGCAATGATTCTCGGAGTGCTTGCCGTGACATTGGCTTTTCTAATAGTTCGAGAGAGAGAGCTTTGAAGTAGTTGGGTAAACTGTACAATACCTCATGTAATTCGTCCATGTCCTTCCAGTGTTCGGTCTTCTGGTGATAAAAACGCGTATGGATTATTTTATCTAATCTCATTAGTCATTTTTGACTTTTTCTTGTGTGTTTTTTCCTATCCTATCAGCTTCCAATTCTTGAGCAGCACAATTAAGCCATATATGCCGACACCGAAGAGGGTAAAATCAACATAAAAGCAGAATCTGAGAGGTGCGCCAAGACCTGCGAAAAACGACCACCACAGAAGCGGAATGAAGAGCAGAGTAAGTGTCAGCCGGTCCACTTTCGGCTTTTGTGCTAACAGTGTTCCGGAAAGGAGTGCCAGAGCAAATATGGTTGCCGGACATGGTGCAACTGGCAGTACCGTTTCCGGATAAGGGTGACCTGTAAGCCATGCGGCCAGAGTATACAAACCAAGAGCCCAGATGATCAACGATAATGTAACGTACCGTTTCCATCCTGCCTCGGGAAAACTGATAGCAATCCTATTTCTGAACACGTCCACGGCAAATAGAACACCTACAATAAGCGACGGTATCCCGCCTGGGACCGCCGAATTTTTCATATACATAAAGAAAAATACAGCGCCATTCCAGAAGAAAATAATCGCCAGACACGCCTTCATAAGTGCGTTTGTCTTATCGCTTGGCTTAATAATCAAAAGATAAGTGCAGATGATTAATGCAAGCCAGAATAGTATTAGTACTGGAAGCCATGTCGTGTTGTATGCTCCAAAAATCCCATGCCATGTTTCTGCAGTTGTCATTTTTTACCATCTGACTTTTAGATAGAGGAGGGTATATAAATAACTTGCGTATTTTCGCAATGGCGTATAGCGTCTTGCAAATAAAAAGCTAACCGGCGAATTTGAGGAAATCTCATATTGCTCTTTTATCCGCTGTTGCGCGAGTGCGATAGCACCGAAGCGACTTAAAGGAGCGAGAGTTCCGACCCTTCGACTTAGATTAATAAATCATTTCTTTTTAGAAAATACGTTTGTAAAAAGTTCACATAAGTTACTTAATGCTTCTTCTCAAAAAGGTAACATCGAAAAAAATCGAAAAGCTTTTATACCCGAAATCAAAATACCAGAATAAATAAAAAGAATTGTGGAAATGGGAGTGAATCAATTATGACTGTGGCGCCTAGGGTACAACAATTTTTTGAGGCAATTGACTGGTACAACACGGAATTTTTCCCTTATTCTATAATTATACCTATCATTTTTACAATTGCTGTTTTGGGATTAGTCTTCTATTGTTTCAAAAAGCCTGACCTCCGAAGAAGCGCATACCTTAAAGCGTTTGTTGCTTTGATTTATTTTGTCTTTGGATTAACTCTTTGGGTTGCCCTAAAACCGATAAATTATAGATTATGTTTAAGTATGGCTTTAGGCAATTGGTTTATTTCATTTTTGCTTTTTGCAGAAGCATTTTGGTGGAAAAAAATTACATTTCAGTTGCCTCAACAAAAAGATCTGAGATATCTGTCTATTTTGTTAATGTTCGCAGGTATCTTCCTTTACACAATTGTTGAATTGATGACTGGCCATAGCTGGCCTGAGATGGTGCTATTCGGAGCAGGGTGTCCTACGACCATATTTTTAAATGGATTGCTAATTAGTTCACTTTCAAGAAAAACAAACAAGTGGGTGTTAGGAATAGTGTTTACATTTTCTGTTTTCGTAGGTG
>QENH01000129.1 GCA_003336485.1 Candidatus Methanophagales archaeon | reverse complement strand
CTTGCACATTACGACGAGTGCCTTGGCTATTTTTCGAAGAGGAATCCTAGAATCATTTTGAGGATGGTTCTCTCGTTCCCATGCATCCAATCTTTCGTCACACGGATAAAAAAGGAAAAGATGCCTGATGTCTCCCTTGTATGTTGTTTTACGTTGATATGAAATTTTCTCAATCTCGGTCAGTTTGTCGCCAGTATAGGGAGATGCTTTTGGTGTCTTAAAGCTTGGCACATATTTAGAAAACACTATTACAAATGGGCCCAAAACAGTTTTAAATAACTATAACAAAAATTATCTGAAAAAGGGGTAAAAATAGTGAATTGATTTAGTGATGGGGATAGGAAAGGTCTGCTTCCAGAGGCTCTATATAAAAGTAGTAGAAAAAGGGGTGGCATGACGTATTTGGGCGCATTAGATAAGAAAGAGCGGTAAAAGATAGAAAGAATGAGAATCCGCATTCATCGGTGTATCATTTGCCACAGATTACCTTCAAATGCTTTATCTTATTGAAATGCCGTATGTTATTTGTTAAAATCCCAAAGCCATTAACCAGAGCAATTGAAGCAATCAGTAAATCCCGAATATCCATCATATTTCCATCACGTTCTAAACTTGCGGTCATATTCCCCGCCATTTCCATTGAATCTTCATCCGTATTTAACATACGCAGACTATTTAAGAGCCCTTTTACTGATGCGAGGTTCTTCTCTTGATTTTGTGACTTGTACGCACCTCTGTATAGCTCAAATGCGTTTATTGCGCTCGTTGCAAGTTCTACTTTATCCTCAAGCTTCTTTATCTGTGAAACGGCATAATCTTTCTTGCGTAGCAGATCAATTAAAATGTCTGTATCCACGATTAATCCCTCTTCCAAGTTTCCCACAACTCCTTAAGGCTTTCTTTGATTTCTTCTTCTTCCTTGTCGCTCATTACCCATGCACCCGCAAAATCGCTTGGCTTATTTCTATGTGCATGTGATAGTAAATCCTCCAACGCATCGTCGATTGAGACACGCCTCTTCAATCGTTCACTGAGAAGACCAGTAAAGGCGTGTAATTCAGCATAAATCTTAGGGCTTATCTTTATCGTTTTGGTTTCTTCCATTTTCATCTTTTCTTCTATAATGTTTATATTTCCCTTGCATAATATTTTCATTGTATATAATGCTGGAGTATATCCATGATTCACCCTTCTTGTATATCCTCGAAGCTCCCCTGCTGCAGGTCGTAGAGCATTGCGGGGTAACGCAGATTAAATCTGTGAAATCCGTGTCAAATTATGATATTTATCAAAACTTTTTGGGTAAATTATTTACAGGGAGTTCCCTAGGTCAAATTCGCTATTGACGGCAACGAGCCATTATACCAGTCATATAAAAACACACGTGTATAATATTCGCCCACCGCGTCATTTTCAATAATCACGCCAACTTCCCTATTCTTTCTTGCGCTATTCTCGTTCCAGTTGATGCTAGAGATTAGCACTTTATTACGATCAACAATAACGCCCTTGTTATGAGTCTTGTTAAGCCCGGTACTTTCAACATCACTAAATTTCGGTTCTAACTGTAAACTTCCGTTTCCCGCCGCTATGCTCCGTACATAATCGATTGTCGCCTGGTTCTTCTCAAAGTTGTATGTTGGATTGAGCATTATTCTCACCTCGCAGCCACGTCTTGCCGCATTGATATGATGATGCCCCAGCCTCTATTACCAAAGGATGTATTGACGGGCACACCCGTATTCTTCCAGTTCTCTGACATCACAATAGTTGATCTGTTATCTATGATCGCATATTTGGCGTGATCATACTTGTATCTATCGTGTATGTCGTCGTCATTGATCATGAACCGGACTTCGCCGCCTGCGTTTACTATTTGCTCTGCTATATAACGTTCGGTGTCGTCTATCCCATTCACCGGATCGCCCTCCAACAGGACCTTCACGCTAACGCTTCTGTTTAATATGGCGTCGAGGAGATGATCCATCAAATAGAGATTATGGAACAGGTAAACATTCACGTAGAGTGATTCATTTGCATTCTGTATTGCATTGGCGATTTCTCTAAAACTGCTGTCGGGCGACGTGAATACGGTTACAGTTCCGTTGAAGCTAAAAGTTTTATAAGGGAAGTGCGATTGCCCAATGACATAGATTTGATAATCGTCCCAATCAGCAGCGGAGTCTGTGTCTTCATACTTGCCTGTCGTTTCGTTTCGGTCTCGTTCTATTATCACGCCTGGTTTTACGCCTTTTACCTGATGACCAGTCCATCCGAAACCGATCTAATCGGCATCCCCATAAAGCACAACATCTATTATCGCATCTCGATCATTCTTTAATATTACTTTGTCTCCTTTATCATTTAGCTTTAAACCCCATCCACTTCTATCCATATTTGGTGTCTGGTCCGAATCATCACCATACTCAAAATCTGCTTTCCGAAGCAGCTCGTCATAAAATATAGATGCATTATAAGCGAGATATAGACTATCCCTGCGCTTATATTTGCCCATTCGGAGAATGTGATCTTGCTTCCTTTAATAAGGTCTGTAATATGCCATCCACCGAGGTTGATTGAATTTTCAGTAGGGTTCTGTATCCTTACGAATTCACCGGCTGTATCGCCAGATATATATGTGTCAGGATATACCTCAACGATTATTACATTGCCAGCCATTAGGCTCAGGATGTCGCCATCATTGTTTAGCCCAAAGGCATCATAAAATACCTCGGTTATATATGATCCCTGCCCATTATCTCCCATTTCCGGGTTCTGATTGCCAACCGCGATACCACTTGCAAACACCGTCACAGAACTTACAAATATACCAAAAAGGATAAAAATGCCACTATAATACTAATAGCCTTAGCCATCCCCTTTTACCACTGTTTTATCATAGGTATCCAGACCATATAAAGAGAATAGACAAGAGTTTAGCAGATTTTGTGCTGGGAGATGGCAATTTTAACGCTTTATAGGGGCCAATAACTCGGGTAAGTACCATCTTTGATTGGCTATCTAGCCGTTCTTGTTGCATATGAAGTATATCTTATACCTATTTAGGGCGCAGATTTACGCAGAAAACTATTTCCGCCAAGTATCTAAGAATCTCCTCCGTCAACTAAACAGTATATTTAAAATCCTAATTATCTGCGTTCTCTGCGGTAAACGGATATTTTTTTCGCTCTTAACGCCATAAGACCAACTCCGCCGCTTTCTTTACCTCCACCCTATATTTTTCGAGTGTGTAGACCCCCACCTTATAATTTTCCTGGAATGCATGACTGAGCATAGGCACGAGCGATGAAACTTCCCGTAAGCTTCTCAAATCATCACCAATAACGACTTGCGCAGCACTCTCTTTTGACTCCCTGCATTTTTCGCCTTGTATATCCAAAATGACATATTCCGTATCCACGCCCGCACGTTTGCTTATCTCCTCTTCTAATTCCTTTCTTCGCTTTTCCGTTCTTAAATCATCTGCTACACTCAGGTCATTTATGCTTGTATATACCGCACGTTTGAATAACCGTCTCTCGTTTATCCGCACCATCATCTCACGGGGATAACCCTCTACATTCCTCAACGCAACATCTAGTTCGGAATCATCCATTTGCCTCAATGCCAATGCCTCCGATTTCGAGCCCAGGAGATACTCAAGTGCTTTCAAGAGCATCAACTGCGCTATCCTACCCGTGTGGTGTTTATAAACGGTAGGACACATTAAGAACCGCGAGAAGAGTAAATATTCCGCGGGTAATAGCCCTTTTTCCGTTATGACGAGGTGACCCTTGAAGAACTCTAGCCCTTGTATGAGTCTTATATTGTCAACAACGCCGTATGCAACACCAGTATAATATGCATCGCGAACCAAATAATCCATCTTGTCCACGTCTATTTCACCGTTTAATATCCTCGAAAAGTCATGGTCGTCGCCATCGTTCACCCCTACCCCTTTTATATAACCCATTACCTTTCTCCTATCCACAGAATGTTCTTCTAAGACGTCAGCAATGTTTTTAGTGTGTTCTGTGTCTTGTTTGTAGATTATATCCCCAATATCATCATGGCTTTTTCCTGTGATTTTTTTTAGCAGTGGTTCCGTCACGTGCGAGTAAGGGCCATGACCGATGTCATGGATCAAGGAAGCAACAAGAAGCTCTTTCTCTTCCGCTTTTGATACTTCCAGTGTGTCAAGCAAGACGTTCATCAGGTGATAAGTACCAAGAGAATGTTCAAACCTCGTGTGATTCGCACCGGGATAAACCAAATAAGCGAACCCAAGCTGTTTTATTCGTCGCAGCCTCTGCATCGCCGCGGTATCTATTATCGCAATTGCAAGCTCGTCTAGTTCTATGTATCCGTGTATGGGGTCTCGTATTACCGTTCGCATCAAATAAAAAGAGAAAGGTTTGTTAAAGAAAAGAATTTCTATATAAAATCTAGAGGGGCACGAAAAAAACTATTTTCCCCCCCTACTCTTTCTTTTGCTTTAAGCTCTTTTTCGTTTCCGTACTAAAAATGCGACTGCGAACATAGACGCAATAGCGAAAACAACTTCAAAGCCTGGTGGTGTCGGCGTTGGTGTTTCAGCAACAGTCGGCGTTGGTGTTTCAGCAACAGTCGGCGTTGGTGTTTCAGCAACAGGCGGCGTTGGTGTTTCAGCAACAGTCGGCGTTGGTGTTTCTACCACAATTGGCTTTGGCGAAGGAGTTGATGGTACAATTGGGCCTTTCAGCTCGATGGTGTCTCCAGATACAACACTTCCATTGTCGGTAATTGTCCATTCACAGAAACTGCCCATCACATCGCCGTGCTCGTCGAACGTGATTTCGCCCGACGCACCCTGATAGTTTATGGTGTATAAGCCCTTTCGAATAGTCCTTAATGCATCTCCGATGTCCGAAACTTCGCGATCTCCCGGCGGATTTGCAACAGCTAGTAAACTGTTACGGATAGCCGTTCCGGAAGTCTCACCCGCGTTTTCTATCGCAAGCGCCACTACAGCAACCGCATCATAGCTGTTAGCGCAGTAGGATCCAGGCTCCTCCCCGTACGCGGCCAGGTATTTCTGTTTGAATGTATCGTATGCAGGACCTCGCGAGTCAGGCGTTGTGCCTTTTAGGCCAGCTATGATATAGTTACCCTCCTCGTCTTTACCCACCATATCTGCCAAATCGTCACTCTTGAGCCCTTCAGAAAGTAGCCAATTTATATTAGTCAAATAGCCTTTCTTGTATGCCGCTTTCAGCATACCACTGCCGGTCTCTGGATATGCACACAGCATAACGCAATCGGGATTCACGGCTGCTACTTGCTCTACTTCGGAATTGAATGTGGTTGTGTCCGGGTCGTATTTCACTGATTCCAATACCCTTCCGCCGAGCATTTTGAATTCATTCGTGAATGCCTTCTCGAATCCTTCTCCGTATGGGTTCCAAACAACCAGCGTGCTTGCCGTCTTATAGCCCTGTTGGATGGCAAGCCTTGCCATTGCTATTCCTTGCAATGCATCAGAAGGGCACGTTCTGAAAAAGAGATCGTTGTCCGGATAGGTTGTAAATACCACACCGGTAACAGACGGTGAAATCAGAAGAACGCCGTTACTTGTGGTATAACCAATAATTGCCTTGCAGGTTTCGCTGCCTGCTGTTCCAATTATTACCGATACATTGTACCAATCAAGGAGTTCATGTGCCTTCACAACGGCTTCATCTTCTGACGTCTTGGTATCCTTGATTAAGAGCTTAAGTCTTCCGCCAAGTACACCGCCGTTGTCGTTTACCTCTTTCACTGCCAGTTTCATCGCATCTGTCTCAGGTTTCCCGTATGCACCTAAGTCCCCGGAAAACGGGTAAAGAACACCTAGTGTCACATCTTCAGCACCCACGGTGCCCACAGATAGAACTGCCGCCAGAACAAAAGTCGCAATAACTAAACCCGCTGTTAATCCTTTTGTATTCATAATTTCCTCCTTTTATCTAAAGGGTGATCATGTGCTTAAAAAGATTGTGGTTCCCGCGGTATTTCCGAACGGCCATAAAAACGGCGCAATAAACACCTAACGACCAATAAACAGATTGTAAAAGGCTAAAAAGGTTACGCTTCGCACTAGCCAAATTCAGTTTCGCTGAACCGATTTTAGACCTGGAACGTTATAGGCCATTGGTCACGTCAGTGGAAAGGAGGAGAAAATCGAAAAGCTTTTATATGTTCATAAATGATGGGTTAAGTGAGCTTTGGATAAATTAGAATGAAACGGAGGTATATCATGAAAGGCGAAAGAAATGGATGGAATCCAAGCATCTCCCGAATGGAACTTCTCAAGGAGCAGGAAAGGCCTATAGCTCATCTCTGGGTAGGCCGTTCATCTGAAAACAGGGATGCCGCAGAAATGCTTTTCGAGGCTAGTTTCCCCTTTGTCGCTATTCCAGCAAGTGGGATTGCCAAGCCTGAACTTCTGGTAGGTTCTAAACGGTATAGAGGTGTAGAGGAAATCCAGGGTTTCTTGAAAAAAAGTAAACCCTGAGGTACTATCTCATGGATTATGTTATTGTCTGCGCACCAGCGGGTACCGACTTAAAAGGAGCTGTTGCTAAATTTAAAAACGCTTTTGGGGTCAATAATGTAGTCCATAAGGATGTAGAAGCCCTTCTTTGCGGGTCATTGGAAGCGAAAGAGGCACTTATTGGTTTAGGATATTCTGAACCATCTAATCATCAAGATTGGCCCGGAATCGATGACATTTATGATATGTATCTGCGGTTGACTGATAAAGACCAACTTTTTGACACCCAAGAACGCATAGACCGTTACCTTGAGCGAATTTGGGATGAAGTTGAAGATAAGAAAGGGCCACAGAATTTCCCGCCTAATCTGCGTTCTTCCCTGATCTTTGAATGGAAATTATGTGTTTTAAGCAATCTTCTTTCTTGGAGGCATTCCGAGATTCTTATGGCAGAATCTCTTGCTAGACAACTCGATGCTAAGTTTTTACTAGGGGGTGTAAAGCAGCCTACTAAGATTGTGGCATCTTGGCTTAGAAAGTCAGATTCAACATTAGTGTACTTATCTCATCCAATTTCCCGCCCCCGGCGGCAAAAAATAGAGGGATGGTCATGGCCACCAATAGTTCCCCAATTTAACGAACTTCAAGATAGATTGTTCGAGCACAATCTCGTGTGCGTTATGCCAACAGCCATTGACGAGTACCGGATAGCTCAAAAAAGTGAAGAAGGAACCGTTCTCAAGAGAAGGTTACCTGTGTTAGAAGAACGTTGGCCACTACCCGCAACGAATATAGATTCTCTTCTATATAGCACCCCCAAAAACTCTGCCGATATGCATCACAAGGACCTTTTAACGAACAAGGACCCTTCTAGTAAGTCTGAGCTTGCTGATGGGGAGGTCGTGAGTACGCAGCTTCGAGCCCTTGAAAGTCAAATAATGTTTCAAATAGCGTCCAGAGATCATCTTCTTCTTTTATCTACTAATGGCTTATTGGTATTTCGCCCTTTTTATCTCAAAAATGAATTCTCGCACGGTGTGAAAGCCGAAATAGACCACTGGAACATACTGACATGCCGCTACTCCAAGGACCCAAATACACGTGCAGAGAAGCGAGAAAAGGAAGAGGACATAGACTCCAATAGACGTGCAGCATTCATTCATTTTGATGTTGATATTAGTTCTTTTCTGCAATTTGCTAAAAGTGACGAAGCACGAAAGCGTGGTCTGGATCTGGATCGATTGATCGATGATAATATAGTCCAGCGTATAGGGGCTGAGTTTAGTCTTGCGGATGATATCGCACGTGACGCATACCTAACGATAGAATATGAAAAATCAACTTCTGGGCTTGATAGTGGCAGGGTTCATAATCTCATCAAAATAAAACGTGCCTTGCCTGAGATCAAAAAAGAAGCAAGGATAACAACCCTGCGGGTACAGCTTACAGGAACACGGGCTTCAAGCTCTAAGGTAGGAATGTGGATTGTAAAGGATGAGAAAGAGCTTGGAAGGTATTATGAAGAAATCGCAAATTTTTTAAAAACAAAAACACTACCACCATCTATATGGGAAGAGAGGGCCATTGATTTATGGAATAAAGCAGAAGAGAATCCGTCCTGAGAACATTTTTCCTCTTTAGTCATATTATTCACAACACCTGCAACTCCTCTTCCTTCAGTCTGTCCACAATCTCCTTAACACAGTCTCTTAAATTCCATCTGTTATCATACCCGCCCAAAAGAGCAGTCAAATCGTCTTTAGCGTTCTTCTTCTCTTTAATTATAGTTATTAGGTTTTCCATTACCCTTCCTATATCATCCACAATGCTCACTGTTGCAAACCGTGAAGTTCTGGATAGCGGATTCAAATCAACAGTTATCACCTTCTTCCCCATCTTTATGAGCGCTTCACATCGGTCACCGTCTTCCAACGGTGCAAGAACCACATCCGCACTGTAAATACCTTCGCGATCGACCTTTGCACGTGCATGCGCTATTCCGGGTATTCTCGCGTTGGCTTTATCGCCAAGCACGTTAGCAGCACCTTGCTCCTCTAATCGCGCTTTTATTCGTCTCGCACGCTCTTCTGTCCTATAAAATATATTCACTTCTAAAGGTGCGTTTATCAATTTGCTCAGCACAATTATCTCCTTTGTGACTAATGCAGCAGCATTACCATTAACAGAAATAACCGGCTTCTGCGCAGTAAGTAAAAAAGCAGCAGCAGCTTCTGTTGCTTTACGCGCCGAGTTTAAAGTCCTTTCTCCGATTAAATAATCAAATGCTTCGCCCCTACCATGTGCTATCAAGCCTTGTTTGCCTGTTATACCCGCTTCTAAGCCAGCAACGAGTTTCTCACGTTTCTTTAATGATTCATAGCGGGGATGTGTTTTTGGAATCATCGGTATCTGATTATCTATATATGTATACACATTCATAGACTTAAACCAGAGGTGTATTCTTTTCGCGCTAAAAGATTACTCCAGCGCCGGTAATCACGCAATTTCCATGCACCCGCCTTCTTCAGGTCGGGAACACCACACACGGGCTTTTTATCCAAAGAGTGGCAGTTCAAACAATTACCGTTACAGCCCTTAACAGGCTCAAACCTCTTACCATCCCCGCACCTTACATAAATCGGTATATCTATACCCTCACAATTATTAGAACTCATAAACGCCCTATTTAAGCCTCTAACCTTCTTCCCGCCAAGTGACTCAAACTCCATACAGAGCCCAAGCGTCACCTTATTTCTGTCGCAAATCTCACGCATCGTTCTGAACAACTTTTTACGGTATTCTATCTTTGCATGAAAACGACCGCTTAGCATCTCTGTATACAACTGCGCCATCTTCCTTCTTGGTATTTTAAACCTTGTCTCCAGCTTGTCGTATATATCATACGCAAACGCTCGCGGAATATCCATACAACTTGCTATTATGTGCCCCGCACCAGCATCCGCCACTTTCTGCACCAACGCTTCTAAACCCGCTTCATCATCGGTCACATAAGGGATTATCGGGTCGATTCGGCACACTGCGAATATACCGTAATTGGAAAGCCGTTCTATATTTCGCACCAGTTCGTCTGTTGCTGCACCGCCCGCCATCAGCCGCTTCCGCTTATCTTCCGCCATTGTGAGGATAGAGACCTCGCCAAAAGAATGCACCTGTTTTTTTATTATTTTCAGTGCACGTTCGCTTATTCTTCCTTTTGTTGTGAATTGCACGGGAATATTGCGGCCAACAAACGCTTTTAATATCTTCTCACTCAATTGGTATTCCTCATTTATTCGCTGGAACGGATCAGTAACAGGCGAGAGATAGCCGCAGCTTGCTACATTTAGACCGTCTAATTGCCGCGCGATTTTTTTATCAAAATCAGTGAATACCGTAAGAACTTCCTTCTCCCGAAAAATGCTGAAATAGCCGCCTAACGCATGTGAATAGCAAAACAGGCAATTATGGCTACAGCCGTTATAAGGATTTATCAATAGCTTTTCCGCTGTGCATTCCCGGTTTCCATAAGGTTCTATACCATTCCACCATCCGTGTAGCTCTTTATTTGATTCGACTAAGATATGCGGTATAGGTGCTTTTATAACTTCAAATTGCTTGGTCGTTCTTCCAAATTCAACGGTTATCATTTTTAATATCTGTGTAAATTCGTGTCGGAAATGTGTTGTTATAGGTTATTCATCTCACTTTTATCTTTGGGACATTAACCGTCTCATAATCGTCATCTCGCCCAACGACTAAATTATCATTCTTTACTAGCGCCGTAGCGACCGCAAATGCATCTGCAAGGGATATTGCATGCTCGCCTTTTATTCTACCTGCTTCTTTCCATATTGAGTTATCAGAAAGAGGTACTATTTCAATACCATACGCTCTCAAATTCCGCACTTTTTCTTCTGCTATCGCAGCATCTCTTCGATAGATGATATAATAAAATTCCGTGAGGTTGATGATGTTTAGAAATCCCTTTGTCGCCTTATTCTGGATTCTTATGAGCAAATCTTCTACCACATCGGCTCCTTCTTCACCCAAATAGAAGATTAACAGTGCTCCTGTATCAAATACGACCATTTATATTATCTCCGCTCCAAAATTTTCCCTTTTCTTACTTCCGTCTCTCTTGCCTCCCCCATAACTTCTTCCACTGTCGTGCCTTCAAATAGATTTCTTAGCGAGCCTTTTTCTTTTGAAATAACAGGAAATGGCTTAAATAAGACGCCCTTCTCGGATTCTACTACAATCGCTTTATCCGTAAACCCAATTTTTTTTCTCAAATAGATGGGTATTGTCGCCTGACCTTTTTTCGTTATTTTAACTACTGATGATCCCATCTCTTTCACCCATGTAATACAATAGTATTTTGCATTACTTAAAACTTGTGGTATTACTATACTTCCGTAAACCACAAGAAAAGATATATCCTTCAAAGATAAAGGAAGAAGTATGCCAAAAGTATCGGTAGTAATGCCATCATTGGATGAAGAAGGTACGGTTGGTCTTTGTATAGAGAAGATAAAGAAGGTTTTTGATGAGAAACAGATAGATGGCGAGATAATTTTGGCTGATAATTCGGCAGACAAAACACCGGAAATAGCAAGAGCTCTTGGTGCAACTGTCATAACGCCAAAGAAGAGAGGCTACGGCAACGCATACCTTGCTGGGCTTTCGCACGCAAAAGGTGATTTTATCGTTATTGCCGATGCAGATGGCACGTATGACTTATCAGCGACATGGCAATTTTTAGAGCCTCTGATAAACGGTGAGGCTGACTTTGTCATGGGTGACAGGTTAGGCGGTAAAATCGAAAAAGGTGCTATGCCGAAGCTACATCAGTATATCGGCAATCCGCTTTTAACTGCGATTCTGAATCGGCTATTCAAAATTAAGATTTCTGATACTCATTGCGGGATGCGTTCGTTCACGAAGGCGGCATATGAGAAGATGGGTTTGAAAACCGGCGGGATGGAGTTTGCATCGGAGATGATTGTGGAGGCGGCGCGTAAAAATATGCGGATCAAAGAGGTTACTATAACCTATTATCCAAGAAGCGCACCTTCTAAACTACACTCGTTTAGCGATGGCTGGCGCCATTTACGGTTCATGATGCTCTATAAGCCCGTGCCATTCCTATTCGTGCCGGGTACGCTGGTATTTCTGCTTGGCGTGTTATTAAGTCTTACGATTCTGCTGTGGGGCGATTCGGGAACATCGCGTATGCATTCTGTCATCTTTAGCAGCATACTCGTTATTATCGGGGTTCAGACTATTGCCACTGGCATATACGTAAAGGCATATGCTGCTGTTCAGGGCTTATGCGAAAAGGAAGGCTTCATCAAGAAGCTGCTGGACTACCATTCGCTGGAGAAGGAGCTCGTACTTGGTGTTGTGCTGCTTTTGGTTGGATTGGCGATAGGTGTGAAAGTGGTGCTTACCTGGATGAGCGTGGGTTTTGGTTCGCTATCAGAAGTTAATAACGCGGTTATGGCAATGGTATTCGCAGCAATCGGTATACAACTGATATTCACAGCGATTTTTTTAAGCGTGTTATTGCTAGAGAGGGGAGAGACGGAAAGCCAGGATGCTATCACGTAAATCTGCCCTTATCGTAGCCGTTAAGATCCTTTCTGGCTTTATTGCTCAGAGGGTAAGGATCTTGGCGAGTGCATTGGAACGTTTGCTACAATCAAGATATAGGTTATAATGCCAAAACTACCAAGTAAGAGATATTATCTACTTGAATATATGAATTAATATCCCTAATCATTATCAAATTAATTATCACGATTCAAAAGGTGGAACACCAAAAAGCAAGCTTATATTCATAGGAAAATAACACATGTCCGAATACAAACTCTTCGCACAGCGCGTGGGACTCGTGGGCATTACAACCCTCATCGTGAACCTCCGAGGGTTAATATTAATGCCGATTTTAACAAAAACTTTAGGCGCCGATGCTTACGGCGTCTGGTCAATATTAATGATTACCATCTCTCTATTATCGCCTTTAGCTATGTTAGGTCTAACTACTGCTATGATACGATTCTTAGCAGCCGAAAAAGATAAAACAAAGATACAAGAAGGTTTTTATTCCGTAATCTTTGTTGTCTTCTTTGTTAGTTTAATCCTATCGCTTGCTGTATTTCTATTAGCCGATTCTTTCGCGGTTGCGATACTGAAAGACGTCTCTGCTGCTACACTCATCAGAATCGCATCAGTCGTGATAATGTTACAAGCGCTTGATCTTGCATCCCTGGAGTTCTTCAGAGCTTTTGGACGAATGAAGAAATATTCGGGGTTGATGATTTTGCAAACGTTTGCTGAGATAGGATTTGTTGCATATTCCGTTCTGAATGGGTTTGGATTGTTCGGTGCGGTTATATCGCTTGTTATTTCAAGAGGGATTGTTCTGCTTGTTGGTGCTTGTTTTATACTCAATGAGATCGGGTTTAGATTGCCGAGGTTTTATGGCGTGGGCGATTACCTCAGGTTTGGGCTTCCGCTGGTTCCTGCTACATTGTTGGGTTGGATCACGCGTTCAAGCGACCAATATCTGATTGGATTTTTCTTGAATTCGCAGATGGTTGGCATTTATTCTGCGGCTTATAATATCGGTGCGATTATCGTTTTTTTCAGTGCACCACTCCAAATCATGTTGTTCCCCACGATTTCTAAAATGTATGAAGAAGGAAAAGAAGAAGTGATGAAGACTTATCTGGCATATTCACTCAGATATTTTTTGCTGTTTGCAATACCCGCATTATTCGGGCTTTCAATACTTTCCAGGCAGTTATTGCTAATTATGACGAGTCCTGAGTTTGTCGCTATGGGTGCAGTGATTGTCCCGATTGTAGCTCTAGGCACGCTTTTTTTCGGATTGTACGGAAGTATTTTCGCATGGATTCTTACTGTTGCGAAAAGAACGAGGTTGGTATTTGTGTTTGTATCAATCTCGGCTACAATAAATCTGATTTTGAACATCATTTTTATTCCGGTTTATGGAATCATAGCTGCTGCAATAACTACTTTTATTGCTTATGTTATCTTAATCGCGCTTACCGTTTATTTTTCGCGGGAATACATAAAATTTGGGGTGCCTTATGGCTTTATTGGGAAGAGTGTTTTGGCTTCTTTGGTGATGGCATTGATTATCTATTGGACAAATCCTGCGGGTGTATTTTATGTTGGACTCATGATTTTAGTGGGTGCAGGGGTTTATTTTGGTGTTTTGGCATTGTTAAAAGGGTTTGGGAAGGAAGAGGTTGAGGTTATTAAAAACATGCTTAGATAGGCCCAGTATATATTATTTTTAAACCTCGATTACACCCCTCTCGGGTTTGCCAAGACAAATAACGAATAACTGCAGACATCACGCAAACGAACTTCCCGTGGATGTGAAAGACAACACCGGTAATGTAGTGGAAATTATGCGCGACAACAACATTGAAGAACGCAGCCACCGGTGGAGCAGAATGCAGATACGAAGACGAACCGGAAGGACCAGAACAACGAATGAAATGGCTCAATATGGCGCGCTAACAGCAATTTTTCCAAAATTGGAGAATGAAACGTATGTGAAT
>QENH01000130.1 GCA_003336485.1 Candidatus Methanophagales archaeon | reverse complement strand
GCGAAAGCATTAGACTCGACGAAGGCGTATAATCCGCCATCTACTCTAGGGAATCAAACTCAGAAGGCGGAATATACATAACCTCTGCATATCCTACTCTTACCTTTTTCTCATTTAGTAGGCATCCAATATCTGTTATCGCTCTCGTTATCGTTTACAACGGGTGTTCTATCTGCTACATCGCCAACTGCATCTCGCAGGATTATCGATTCGTTATTGTTGTCAATCCAGCGATAAGAAGGGCTAAATGTAATATAGGCTCCGGGGTAAAGTAGAGCCTTCGGCTATCCATACACTTGCTGTTGAGCCATTAGTGGTTTCTAAAGTTAATTGTCTTTTCAGCAAGTGTAATAAAATCGATTACTTCCCGTATCAAATACACATGCATTAATATACCGGGATGACTATATATAAGTTGACTGAAACAAAATGAAAGGTGAGCAATTATTAAAAAGTGGAAACGCCACTCTTTTACTCGAATGGGTTGAGGAATGCACGCCTGAGGAAGAATATGCATCATTACTTGATGCGGCTGAGAAAAACACCCGTAAAAAACCTAAAATTGAGGTGATTTCTTTGATTTGTCTCGACACGTCTTTCATAGCCGACCTAAATCGCAAAGATATTGGTGCAATTGCAAAATTTTCTCTGGCGAGAATAGGATCGTTACGAGGAATATTAAGCACTTTGAAAGGATATAGGAGATCGAAGTGGTGAGCTATTAGCCCACAACCAGTATGATTGGAAGAGATCTTTCGACCATCGTTATTCAATGAGCACGTACGGCTTTTCCATATACCTCTCTCCTTAGACGCAGCCCTGTTACATTGATTGAGATTAGCTCTTCTTTCAACCTAAAAACCTCTTTCATATTCGCTGGTGGACCAAAGGTTTCTTACTCTTGCATGGTTTACTTTACTATAAGGCTGTCCTGGAATAGGGAAATTGAGAGGAGAACCCCCGAACTGAAGAAAGACACTGTCTAACTAGAAGAGGACGTAAGGGCTAAAATCAATACTTTTTTTTCTTTTTTTTATTTGCCACCCGCCTGTCAGCCCTGTTCGCCACCGGCTCGATTTTTTTTCTTTGCTGCGAAACCGTTGAGTGTGAGAGAAGCTCCAGGAATGTAAAATATAGAACTATACACCCCGCATCAGTTTTTAATCTCGAAAAACTTCCTAGACCGGCTATAATGTCTCATGCGAAAAAACCGTCATTCCGCCGGCAGCGGATTCATCCTACCAACAGCTTCCGCGACATCATCCGGCCAGAGGAAAATCCGATTATACGGTGCTACTTTATGGTAGTTCTGTGGAGTGAATATCTTCCTCGTGGTCATATCCACACAATAGCGCGAGATCCACCCGGATCGCTCACGTGAAGAGAACCGAGGCAAATTACACGATGGCGATAGATTTTTGATCATACGCTGATCTATCTGAACGGGAGCAGGAAAACAGTAACTGCGGGAAATTGTTTGGAAAGCAGAAATACCCTGTTGTTGTTTATAGAAGTGAGTAGCAGTAGTGCTAAATTCGATCAATCAAACTGCGTATCCTTTGCCTCAAGTCCATCGAATAGTGACCATTATGCCAACATACTTACCCAAACCAGTAACACCTGTAATCCAAAAACGCAAAATAGAAAAGCTTAAATACCGATACACCATCTCCTCCTTCGGGTGATAAAAATGCATATATCCGATGGTGTTCTATCGGCGCCAGTATTGGCTGCAGGATGGGCAATAACCGTGGTATTTATAGCGATAGCGATTTGGTGGAGCAAAAAGAAAGGAATAGATGTGGAGGTGATACCAAAGCTATCGCTGATGGCAGCAGTATTTTTTGTTGCCAGCCTTGTCCATATACCCATAGGACCGACTAGCGTGCATCTTATATTCGCAGGCGTAATGGGTATAATTCTTGGAATACTCGCATTTCCTGCCATTTTTATTGGGCTCGTCCTTCAAGCTTTTCTTTTCCAGTTTGGAGGCATAACAACTATCGGGATAAACACCGTAGATGTGGGGATACCTGCATTGATCGCTTATGTCATATTCAAAGGCGGATGTAAATCTGGTATCTTATCATCGCGAAAAGGAGTAGCAGAAGGGATATTTGGTGCAGTAGCCGGTGGAGTTGCGGTACTTCTGGTTGCGGTTTTCACTGCAGTCGCCCTTATTGTTAGCGATGAGCAATTTTTTGGTGTTGCGGTAACACTTGTAGTCGCACACATTCCCGTAATGATAATAGAAGCAGTAGTTACGGGTTCTATCGTTGCCTTTCTGGTAAAGGTTAAACCAGAGCTAATAGGAAGTTTAGGAGGTGATGAGAAATGAAATGGAAACAGGGGATTGGTATTTTTGCAGTACTCATAATTCTATCGTGTTTGTGCATAAGCGTAGTGAGCGCACACCGTATGCACGTAGTTCATAAGATAAACGAAATAGAGATAGAAGCGTACTTTGGTGGTGGGTCTCCCTGTCGAGATGCAGAAGTGATGATATACAACAATGAAGGGAATTTGTATCTGAAAGGCGTGACAGACGGTGAAGGTAAGTTCGGTTTCCCGCCAAAGATCGGTATGGATGAATATATAGTTGTCGTTAATGCAACACACATGCCAGGTCATAGAGGCGAAACAACGATAAACTTAAGCCAGGACGTTGTAGAAGCCGGTGAAACTGGCACGGAAATGCCGTTATATTCAAGGATTATAGCAGGATTCGGGTATTTAATAGGCGTTGCAGGCGCTGCAATGGCATACATGGGCTGGAAGCAGAAGAAGAAATACCTGCGAGAGGATAAAGAGCAGTAAGGGCTATAAATTCAATGAATGGAGCAGTATTATTATCGCCATTTATCCGCGTTATCTAGTGCCATGAGCCCTAAAACTAATATAATCGTAAACAAAATTAATGAGTACGGAACAGAAGAGATGAAGTGGCCATACAAATCACCTGGGATACCAGATAGTTTATTCTCACGGTCAAAAGCAGGCTTAACGAGAGAAGAAATCAGAGCGATTATCGTTTCTAAAGCACAGATAAAAGGAAACGAGCGGATTTTAGACGTCGGTACCGGCTCAGGGAGTGTTTCCATTGAATTCGCTCTGTTAGGTTGCGACGTCACAGCAGTAGAAAAGGACAATGATAATTTTGAGACTGCGAGAACAAACATAGCGGATTTCGGCTTAAATGACCAAATCGAGCTCATATCTGGCGAAATGGGAGATGTCAAATTATCGCATAATTTCGATGTTATCTTCTTCGGCGGTACGGATAACCTTCACAAATCGGTTGAGAGCGTCTACACGCACTTGAAATCAGGAGGCAGAATTATCATCGCAGCAGTACGGCTTGAGACCGTAGTAGAATCCATGAATATACTGAAAAGCAGGGGTATCAATCCTGAAGTTCTGAATATCTGCTTGAACAAGGGCAAGGACTTGGGCGGTAAAACAGCCCTTGCGCCCTCTTATCCGGTATTCCTGATCTATGGAGCGAAAAGATGAAACTATATGGAATAGGTGTGGGTCCCGGCGATCCGGAACTGCTCACATTGAAAGCATATAAGATACTCAAGGGCGTGGATATGATAGTAGCGCCGAGGTCGAGCGAGGAAAAACGGAGTCGAGCGCTCCACACGGTAGAAGAAGTAATAAAAGAGCGGGATTGTATTGTGGTTGAACCGGTATTCCCGATGACGAAAGACCAAGCTAAGCTGGAGCAGTATTGGAAAAAGGCGCGAGAAGAGGTAGTGGCAAAAGGAAATAGCTGTGAAACTGCCGCATTTATCACCCTGGGCGACCCGAGCATGTATTCTACATTCTACCGCTTCTTAGAGGTTTTTAACGACCTGGTAGAAGAGTTAGAAGTAATTCCCGGTGTGACCTCCTTCTCTGCTTGCACCTCTACTGCTCAGATCCCCCTGGTGGAAGGAACGGAGATTGTTTCTATTATTCCAGACGTAAAAGCAAAAAACGCAATGCGAGTAATAGAGGACTCAGATTCTTTGATATTCCTCAAACCAAAAGATCTGGATAAAATCGAGGATATGTTGGGCAATGAAAAAGCCATCTTATGTGTTAAGGTCGGGTTTGAAGACCAAAGATTAGTATCAGGAAAAGTTAGTGAGATAGAAGAACCAACTCATTACCTCTCCACACTTATCGTAAAGAAGGGTACGAAGAGTTTGGAGGTGAAAAGAAGAATCTTGTGACAATCTGTATAATTGGTGGTTAATTATGAAAACGAAAGTAGTATTTGTAGGTGCGGGACCGGGCGACCCGGAACTGCTCACATTGAGAGGCAAGCGAGAACTAGAATGTGCGGACGTAGTATTATATGCGGGTTCGCTCGTCCCGAAAGAGATTTTGAAATATGCGAGGCGCGATGCGATAGTGATAGACAGTTATAGAAAGACAAGGGAAGATTTATTCGCACTGTACGCGGAGTTTGCGAAAGCGGGGAAACGAGTAGTGCGACTCCATACAGGCGACTTGAGCTTCTATTCCGCTATTCTGGAACAGATGGCGTTTCTCGCGTCTCGGGACATTGATTTTGAACTTGTTCCGGGCGTTACTGCGTTCTCGGCCGCGTCGGCATCGTTAAAACGGGAGTTCACGTCTCCTGGTGTATCGCAAACGCTGATAATTACAAAACCGTTTGGGAAGACAGGCAAGCCTGCTGAGGAAAGCATAGCGGAACTGTCTAAGCATGGTGCGACAATGGCCATATTTCTCGGCGTCCATATCATTGACGAGGTCGTTTCGGAACTGCTGGTTGGTTATCCTCCGGATACGCCCGTGGCAGTGGTTCATAAAGCGTCATGGACAAAAGAGCGGATAATAAGGGGTACTTTAGATGATATTGCAGAGAAGGTGAAGACCGCAGGCATCAAGAGCCAATCAGTGATAATTGTGGGTGCGGTACTTGAAAAATCAGGTGTTTCTAAATTGTATTCTGGATGTTAAAAACCACAAGATTACACAGGATTAACACAGAGGGGAAAATAATGAATAAAAAATCTTGTGTAAATCTGTGTAATCGGTGGTTATAAGAATGAGTCAAAAAAAATGATCGCCATTTTTGTGCTGGCACAGAAATCGGTTGCAATTGCCGATAAAGTGAAAAGTACGCTCTTAGACCAGGGGTTCGATTCCGAGTTAATATGCATGGATACAATTTCTTGCATCAACGCCGATGTGACTGTAAAAAGCGTTTACAGTGCGATACGGGAACGTTTCCGAGCGAAGAAGAACATTGTCGCTATTATACCTATGGGTATTCTTGTGCGGGCGATAGAGCCGACGAAAAAGACCGAAGACCCGTGGGTGGTCTGTATAGAGGAGAACGGCAGATATGTTATTCCCGTGTTGAACGGGCATAGAGGTGCGAACGAATTTGCAACGCTTATTTCAGATGCGATTTCGGCACAAGTAGTAATAACGACTTTTCATGACGATGAATAGGGATGCATACATCGGAATTGGATTCCATAGAAACGTTGAGGCAGAAGAGATAGCGAAGGTAATTTTTCTGTTCTTAAAAGAGTTAGGGATAAACCAGAAAGAAGTCAAGGGTTTATGCACAGTGGACTTCAAAAACACCGAGTCGTTACGAGAAGTCTCTGCTAAGTTCGGCATACCCATACTTTTATTTTCACGAGACGAGATAAACAGTGTGAATGTGCAATCGAAAAGCGCAGCAATGGCTGCATTTAACTTAAAAGGCGTTGCGGAACCCTGTGCTATCCTGGGTGCAACGCGGAATAATGGCAAGTGCGAATTTGTAATGCGAAAATCGTTTGATAGGAAGATAACACTGGCGGTGGTATCTTGAAACTTCTTCTTATCCGATTATAAACCTAGTTTTAGAGGTATAAAATGCTATCTGTAGTAGGAATAGGACCAGGATCTTTGGATTTGCTTACCGAACGAGCGCGAGCGCGGATTTCCAGTGCCGACGTTATTATGGGCAATGAGCGATACATAGAGCTAATAAAGGAGATCATACCGTCGAATGCAGAATTGATAATAGGCAAGATGGGGACGGAAGTTGAACGAGCAAAAAAAGCAGTCGAGTTGGGAAACAGAAAAAACGTTGTCATTGTATCTGGTGGCGATCCCGGCATCTATGGTATGGCGGGACTGACACTAGAAGTAATTGGCGATTCTGAAATAGGCGTGGAAATCGTGCCGGGCATAACAGCAGCATCTGCAGCAGCCGCATTACTTGGTGCGCCACTCTCAAATGATTTCGCTGTTGTCAGTTTGAGTGATTTGTTAGTGCCCTGGCCCGAGATAGAAAAGCGGCTGGAAGGTTTAGCTATGATGGGCATCGCAGTTGCTATATACAACCCAAAAAGCAAAACAAGAACGACACAACTGGAGCGAGCACACGAGATTTTCATGCGGGTTCGTGACGGGAAAACGATAGTAGGCCTAGTAAAAAACGCGGAACGAGTAGGATATTACAGTGAGATTACTACATTGTCCGATTTACCCGACTTATATCATCAAATAGACATGTCAACGACCATTGTTATCGGCTGTTCAGGTACAAAAAACATTGGCGGGCGAATGGTTACTCGGAGAGGTTATGAAAGGAAATACGATTATGACCTCGGTGACACAGATAGTCTGGAACGAGGCGATTTGGTGGCATCAGGTGCCAGGGTGTGGGAGCAGAGCAAGGCAATCGTAGCGGAAATCGTATCACAATATCCGCTTAGCGAGCACGAACGCCGAGTTGCGGGCCGGGTAGTCTTTGCTAATGCCGACCCTTCTTTTATGGACTTGATTGTGTTCGAACATAACCCAATTGAGAAGGGGATACACTGCATACAAGATGGTAAAACAATCATTACCGACATTGAAATGGTAAAAGCGGGTATCAGCAAGAGGTACAAGGAGAATGTGAAGTGCTTTGTGAATAACCCAAAAACAAGGGAAATAGCAGTAAAAGAGGATATTACAAGGACTGCTGCGGGATTCCGCATCGCAAAGGAGCTCATCCGCGATAACATCGTTGTTATTGGGAACGCACCTTCCACCTGCCTGGAGCTTTCTGCACTCATAAAAGAGGGTATAAAGCCTGCACTTATTATCGCCACGCCGGTAGGCTTTGTCAATGCCGCAGATGTGAAGGAGGATGTATTGTCCACGGGTATACCTTGCATTGTAATAAGAGGCCCAAGAGGTGGCACTCCGTCCGCAGTGGCAATTATTAATGCGATCATCGAATTGGGTATGGAAGAGGAGCGAGGTGGAAACTAAATGAGAGACCCGGTATCCGGTAGGGAATACCCAGAGGCGCTTATAAAAACCGCTGCAACGATAAATGCCATCAGCTATGATGCATTGATAGAAGAGATAAAGCGTGGCCGGGTGGTTCTGCTCGAGTCCGGTAAAATGCTCAAACGCGGGTATACAACAGGTGCATGTGCCACTGCGGCTTCGAAAGCTGCTGCACTTCTGTTTGCGGGAAAAGAATCGGAGAATGTGGAAGTTACCACTGCGGCAGGCATAAAAGTGGAGATGGCGGTAGAAAATGCAGATGCAGATGAGTGTATAGCCTGTGTTCGTGTGGATTCCGGCGATTATAAGGGTGATACGTTTAGTGGCTTGCTTATCTGTGCAATGGCAAGGCAGTTCCCGGTATTTGCCATACGTGCAGGCAAAGGGATAGGAATAATAAAAAAGGCAGGGCTTGGTAAAGTCGGTGCGCCCGATATATACCCTCACATTTTGATGGACATAGAAACGAACGTGAAGGAAGTAATCACAGGTGGTGTAGAAATAGAGATTTTCGTGCCCGAAGGTGAGGCGATAGCGAAGGACACAGTTCTTCCTATGTTGGGCATAGAAGGCGGTATCCCGATCTTCGGCGCTACGGGGTTCATTGAACCGTACACCGAGGATGGTTATAAGCATGTTATAGACTTTGTCGTAAGAGATATAAAGGAGATCTTAGGCGTTAGCACGGGAGAAAAGAGTAAGCGAATAGCAGTAGAAAAGCTGAATTTCCCGGCAGATAATATAGTCGTTGCGGGTAATTACGTATGCTATGCGATAGAGAAGTCAAAAGCGAAGAAGAAAGTGATATTCGCGATGCCGGCAAAGATTTGCGATATGCTGGAGATTGACGCACATGACCATTTCGATCTTGAATTCAGCACCGTTGCCGAGCTCGTTGAACGGCTGAAGGTAGCCGACTACGAGCGTTTGAAGTCGTTCTTCCAGACTCTTGCAGCGGAATTAGGACGAAAAACCGGTGCTGACGTCTATGTGTTCGATAACAGTAGTGATACATTAGGATGTTTTATCCGTTCTCCGTAAATGCTCAAAATCATATATCTGATTCACACCTATTAACTACATTTATGTGACTATCGAAATTCTTGTAACATTAATTAAAGAAAGTTTTACCAAAGAAATAATTATCATACTTTATATATATCAAAACAGAGAATGTTATTATAGAACCGACAAATGAGTAAATTGGAGGCGATACTGGGGATTGTAATATTGTGCGTATTACTGCTGGTGCCAATAGCGGGCGCGAGTTATTCGTTTGACGGCGTGCCGTATACAGACAAGCTGGATTTAGTTGCTCATGGCACACTCAAAGGCGGCGTATATATCGGTGAGAGCCAGAAGCTTGACTTCCCGCCGTGCACAAGAACGTTTTACGTGCCAGGCAACGTCAAGTGGGCAAGGTTGTACGTTGGCGTTTGGGGTGGCACCGAGCGATACGAAGGCTGGGTACACACAACCTTTAATGGACACGAGTTCGGTAAAACATACCTGCGCGGTGAGAATGATGACAATCCCCATGTATATTGCACTGGTCACGGCGTCTATTGGGTCTATTACGATGTAACCGATGAAGCATTATCGGGACTTAATACCGCCATTTCGGACACCAGTAGGGGTGAGCGAGGGAATAAACTCGATGGCCGGGTGTATAGTATCATCCTTGCAGCAGTCTACGAGGATGCAAATGCGCCTTATATTACCTACTGGATAGCAGACGGTAATGTAAACCTGCACGGTCTTGGTTGGGCAGGAGCGCTACCGACAGTAAATAATATCGCTTCGGTAACGTTTAAAGGTGTAATCGACCCTGCGAATGTAGATAATGTGGATCTTACAGTACTATACCTTACTGGTAATCCCGGCGAACCCGACTATTTGGAGTTTAATGGTCATGGTGTAGGCGGTAATGACGTGGCTAACTCGGGTGACGGTGAAACTTATGGGATTGACCTTAAGATATTCGATGTTACAGGCTATACACAGGCGGAGAATAGCGTTCTTTTTATACGTGGAAAGGACATCAACGGGGATGGTAAAATAGATGCTGATGACGAAGGCAACCAGGAAGGCGAGCATTATCTTCATCCGGTTCTGACTGCTCTTGTTGCACAGCACAAAAGTGCTGAGAAGACACTACCTGATTTCTATGTTACGCTTGAGTTCGATACAGTAATCGAAGGTGAGAACACGCTCACAGCAACCGTAAATAATTACGGTAGCTTGTACGAGGACGATTTGCTATTGAAGGTCTTTGTTGACGGATCAGAAATTTACTCGGAGGATGTTGGCATGGATGCGAGTGGCATGAATAAGTTAGCGGTTTCTTGGGATGCCACGCACGGTACGCACACCATTAAAGCAGCGATAGATGCTGAGAACGCAGTGCAGGAATCAAACGAAAAGAACAATGTTTTCAGCACAGATGCTGATGTTATGAGTAAAATCGACTTATCAGTTAAAATTTTAACTCCCGTACCGGAAAATGCGGCCTCCAATGCTAAGAGCAGCAGTATGCTATTTGGACTCGGGTCTATACTTATAATACCATTGCTTATGCCAAGAAAGGGTAGAAGTAAGAAACTCCCCCTTCTGATTTTAGCAATCCTAAGTGCAGCCTTAATTTTAAGCGGGTGCGTGGATACACAAACAGGGGATAGTACAGGAGGGGATATGGTCAGCTATTTGGTTCCCGTAGAGCTAAGAAATGACGGTGAAGCAGCAGCGATGGAGTTTATGCTTTCTCTTTACGTTGATGGCGAAAGAAGTGTGACAAAAACAATCGCTAAGTTAGATGGTGACAAAACCATTGTAGAAAAACTACCAATTACGGTAACGAAAGGAGAGCATCTCCTGCGTGCAGTGGTGGATGAAAAGGAAGTGGTTAAAGAGTTCAGGAGGGACAATAATGAAGATGAGATCACATACGATTTTTAGTGCCTTTGTGCTTGCACTGGTTTTCGTATCGGTAGCAGGTGGTTCATATGCAGGAGATAAGCCGCTTAATACAATAGCGCATGGTGAATCATGTGGTGGTGTATTCTTCACATTAGGGGATAGTAAATACAGTGGTGTGCTGAATTATAATGACACTTATACGGTCAATTTTGATACCAGTGCGCTTGGATCAGATAAAGAAGTGGAATTAGCACGGCTGTATGTTTACTGGGTCTGGAGCCAAAAAGAGAACGTGGGCGTGTTTCCTTCTATGGATGTGTCGGACGGAAGAGAAGTTCTACGTTCGGTTGCAACATACACGGATACAAAAGGGTTTGTGGGTAGATATGATTACTTCTCCGGCGTTTATGTTTACAATTGTAATATAACAAAAACCGGCTATTCGGTCACCGTTAAAAACGTGGATGCGAACGGGAGCACATTCTGCGTGCAGGGGATTGGGCTGTTGGTGATATACGAGTGTCAAGACCCGGGGGGGCAAGACTGTCACCACATAGAGTATTGGGTCAATGAGGGTTGTGACATGATATATGCGGAGTATGGCATAACGCCAGAGATGGCGACTAGTAAGGCTTACTTTGATGGGGATGTAGACAGGAAAGCGGTAAATAAAGCGTATTTAATTACCGTGGCGCCTTCCGGCGGATATGTATCCGGCGGTGAGACCGCGCATAATAGACTTTACTTTAATGAGGAAAGCGGATGGCTTAGTAAGCTTCCATTCTTAAATCAGTTGCTTAGATTATTGTTTGGATATGGTGGTGGGGTTTGGAGTGATGTGTATATTGCATCAGATATTGCACAGATAGGCGTGGATCAGCGGGATGTTACTGACTATCTAAAGGAAACGAACAATTTTGCGGCTGTTCAGGATAATCACGATTATATGATGCTGACAAATGCAGTGCTGGTTTTGGAGAAGCTGGGGGAGTGTGTTGGTGAGTGAGTGAGTGAGTGAGTGAGTGAGTGCGTGATGGGATAGCGGGGAGACGGGAGATGAGGGAGGGGAGAAGGGAGAAGGGCGAAGGGAGAGGAAATGACGGTTGAAACGAAGGAATTATCAAAATATTACTGGATGGGGAATGAGAAAGTAGCGGCATTAGATGCAGTGGACATGAAGGTAGAAGAAGGGGGATTCATTTCTGTTGTGGGTCCTTCGGGCTCCGGGAAGTCCACGCTTTTAACTGTTATCGGATGCTTAGATGCACCGACTGCGGGTGAGGTTTATCTGAATGGCACCCGAGTAGATTATAGGGATAAGAAGTCGTTGGTGCTATTACGCCGTAAATTTTTGGGGTTCGTGTTCCAAACGTTCAATTTGATACCGGCAATGACTGCAGTGGAGAATGTGGAATATCCCATGTACTTCAATAAAGTGTTAAAGACTAAGAGCGAGAGAAGAGCGCATGCACGGAAGCTATTGGCAATGGTAGGTTTGGAGAAACGTCTCGAGCACCTACCCTCTGAACTATCGGGCGGCGAGCAGCAGCGGATAGCTATTGCAAGAGCTCTTGCCAATGACCCAAAACTTATACTCGCGGACGAGCCTACCGGTAACCTCGATTCAGGGACCGGGAAGAGTATATTGGACTTGCTCAAGCGCTTAAACGAAGAAGAGGGAAAAAATATCGTTATGGTTACTCATGATCTGGAATCTGCAAAGAGGATGGGTAAAGTAATCAGGATCATGGATGGGAGGATTCAGTAAGTATTATGAAAGAGTTGTTTTCCTTAGCGATCAGGCAGTTAGGACGGAAGAAATTGCGCGTGTTTCTTATCGTTCTGGGTATAGCAATAGGTGTTGCAGCGGTAATTGGTGTGACTGCGTTGGGGGAAGGGATTCGTGTTCAGGCAGTTGAGCAAATCAAGTCTCAACATGATTTAACCACGATAGAGGTTTCTGCAGGTGTAGGGGGGGGAAGCATTACATTGATAACCGAATCAAAGCTAAATGCGATTGAAACGGATGAGCACGTATTATTCGTGGCGCCATTTATGAAGGACTCGTATGTTACGCAGAACAATACCTACCTTGCAGTTAAGGGAATTACACCGGAATATAAGCGAATTCATAGTGATCTGCAGTTGGAGCGAGGGAACTGGTTTGAGGCCGGGAAGAAGAGCAATGAGATAGTGCTGGGCTATGATGTTGCAAAGCGATTATCAACGATAGAAGAATTAGAACTAGGTGACACATTCAATGCTAAAATCAGGCTATATGGTGAGGGAGATCGTCCAACAGACAAAACTAACACGTTTGTCATCGCAGGCATACTGAAATCAGCCGGTGATGAGCATGACAACCAGGTGTTAGTAGATCTTACGGAAGCGAAGGTGCTGGACGAGAAGGATGCCTATGACGGTGCAGTGGTAAAAGTGGATGATCCTGCTTCTGCTGTTTCTGTACTGAAGAGGATAGAGCGGCTTGGATTGGGTGCTCATTCTGCACAGGATGTGATTGATGAAGTAAACAAACTGATGACGGCGGTAACACTGATTTTGGGCTTCTTTTCCGGTATCTCGCTCGTTGTTGGTGCGCTTATGGTGGTGAACACGATGATTATCTCGGTTTATGAGCGAACAAAGGAGATAGGACTGACAAAGGCATTGGGCGCGTCGGATTATGATATTATGAAGATGTTCCTTGCAGAATGTCTGATAATAGGGATTATAGGTGGGATCTTTGGCGATCTGCTGGGTATCGGCTTCTCCATGCTGATAGACATCGTGGGTAAACCGTTTTTGGTAAATGCACTTGGCAGCGATCTGGGTGCAGGATTGCAATCAGGCAGCATCACTGCAATCACCCCCTGGATGTTAGCGGCTGGATTCGCTATTTCGCTCATTCTTTCGATTGTGTCCGGGTTATATCCGGCAAGAAGGGCGGCGAGATTGAATCCTCTGGATGCGTTACGGCAGATATAAATGGCTGGGTGATTGTAAAATGCAAAATAAAATATTGAAGGTGATATGAAAAGATGAAGAAGAAAGATATGGTTGGTATTGGAACGCTAGCTGTTTTTGCGTGCTTGCTTTTATGCACGCCTGCTTTAGCAGATTACAGCTTTGATGGTTTCCCGGTGGAAACACGCGCAAGCGGGACGGTAAACGGAGGGGTGTTCGTTGACTGTGTACCATGGGATTCGAAAACAACACTCACCGGCAGTTTTGATGTGCCTAATGGAACCGTTAAATGGGCACGTTTATACACCGGTATCTGGGATGGCACAGAAAAGTATGAAGGTATGGTAGGTGTCTCGTTCAACGGCGTCGACGACAGCAATGGACTTGGACCAATACATTTACAGGGTGCGAATGACGTGAATCCTAACGTGTGGTGTAGCGGAAATGGCAAGAATTGGATATACTATAATGTAACTGATTTAGTCAGTGCGGGCGCAGAAAATACCGCAACTACGACAAAGATTAATGCGACCGTTGGTAACTTTGATGGCCGGGTATACGGTATTGTCCTGGTGGTGGTGTACGAAGGTGGAGATAACCCAAAGAACATTCAGTACTGGATCAATGACGGGAGTGACGCTCTCAACTATAAGACACCAAATAACAATGGAACAACAGTCTTTGGGGGCACTGAGGACATGGGTAACGTAACCAAAGCAGAGCTAACGATGGTGCATTTAACAGCTTACGAGCCACCTTGCGCTAATTGCTTGGCGTTTAACGGTCAGGAACTTAACACAAGCATGGTGGATAGCAATAATTTTGAGCTTAATACCTGGGATGTAACAGGTTATGTAGCTCAATCAGGAAACGAGGCCGGATACAGTCGAGGTGAAGATGGCTATGTTAGTGTGTGCAATGCAATTCTAACTTTAGAAGTAGTGAGCGGCTTCATGGGCAAACGGTATACTGGTGGGGAGGACATTAACACATGGGATACGTTTGAACTCAACGGCAACCTGACATATTCGTCTGGCGATAGCTATTATCTGAGCTCAACCTTGTACCCTGACTGGACGGAATACAATGTCGGCTGGACTGCAAGCGACCTACCGATTCTCGGAACCGCGACAGTAACAGAGGCCCGGCTATACGTGCCTTACACGTGGGATAAAGCAGGAGTCGTGCCTAA
>QENH01000131.1 GCA_003336485.1 Candidatus Methanophagales archaeon | reverse complement strand
ATGATAAGAGGCGTAATTAAACTTACCCACACAATCTTGTGGAGAACCAAGATTTTTTTAGAGAAAAAAGATCCGGTGCAGGTAGCAAGAGAGACAGATCACAGTCCAGAAGCAGTGGGAAAGTATTGCCAGCAGTTTAATAAAGTGAAGTGGTGTGTGGAAAATGAGATGGGTAAGGAGGAAATAAGGATTGTTACCGGAATGAAAGCACATTTAATAGATGAATACCTAAAGATTATGGAGGTGCATAAAGCTGCCCTTCCTCCTTAAGGAGTACTGGCCAAATGGCACAACATAAATTCCGGGGCATCCATCTGATTGCGATTGTCCTCATTTTTTCAATTCTTCAATTTTCATTTTAATATCATTCTCTACATTTTTTGGAAATGGTTTGCCCTTTGGACCTACGTAAACAAGACATTGTTTCTGATTATTCTTAAATTCTGTATTATATTTGACCAACCAAATGTTTATGTGATCCAATAAATCATGTAATTTTGGAACTTCTAGAGTTAAAGATAGATTCTTTGATAATATATCTTTTACTCTACTATTATATTCAACTAAAGTATCATTCATCCCACGTATAAATTTAAACTCTTCAAGTTGTTTTTCATTCAAAATTGGATAGTTTTTTCCAAAGAATTCATCAAATTTCACTCGTCCATCAGAAGTTTTAAAATCGGAAATTTGAATTTCTTTGTGATTTCTTAATATCGCCATGACTAGTTCATTGCGTTTTTCACCTTGATAAACAAAAGTCTTACGAGTTAGTAATAAATTTGAAAGTAAATTTTCATAAGTCAAAATTGTTTTCTCAGTTTCCATTCTCTTTGTCTTCCTCCTCTCAATAAAATATTTAAGCGTAGCACCCGCTGCCCCTGTTCCAAATAATAATGTAAGGATTTTATAAATTTGTTCTGTTTGTTCTATCATTTGATTTCTCTATTATTTAGGTTATTTCAATTTATATTATACCCTGACAAACTTAAAGCCCCAACCACGCAGAGTAGGAGGAGGTCTTTCGACCTCCGTCCCCTCATCGAACCGTACGTACGGATTTCCCGTATACGGCTCTCCGATGGCGTTGCCCCATTGCAAGGAGTGAGATCAACCTTCTCTTCCCACCAACCTCCAACAAGCTGTTTCAATACACAAACCTTTTCGGCTATCAGCGTGGCGTCTTTCTCCTGAAAATACCTTCGCCGACTTCCTACTTGATATGTGCATCTATCTCACATGTTCTTCAGTTTCGCCAAAGCAGGACCCCTTCGCATAGTCAGCATTTTATCCTCCCAACTGTTACCAGCGTTCACAGGCACCGACATCATCGCTACTATGAGTCCGCCCGACTTCTCGCATCGCATCATTCCGGCTTTCCCATTCAGGTTATACCTTCCTTACCCCTATCGAGGACGATACGAGATCTCCCTCGGTCGCCTAACCTCCCTTTCGCCTTCATCCCGACCCTAAGCAGACATGCTAGCCCTCTATGGGAATCTCCCGTTTTTGGGGCCGCAATTACATACGGTAAGCCCGTCCCCATAGTGGCATCGAACTTCCCCAATGTGGAGGAGGGTCGTCGCATAGCATATCCCACCACTGGTTCGCTTTTGCTTCGGGCTAAAGACCGCCTCAGGCTCTTCAGATCCCCCCTCACGAGGGACACCCTGCCACTGTTGGCTCCTACACCGATACGGGTAAACAGCACAGGAGGGATTTTAACCCTCTTGCTGATTAGGCTACGAGGCACAGCCCACCCTCGGAATAAATTCCGAGGCATCCCTTTTTTGAGCTGACTCGAACTTTGTTCGAGATATAATTTTTGGCTCTTTGGTAATTTGCGTTGAACATATCTCCTTGATAAATCAAGTAAATAATGAATAGCCCTCAAGATCAAGGTGTATACGCTGAAACAGATGTTTAACGTTTAAAATTCCATAACAACGCCGCTTAATCACCTTAATCTTGTTATTAAAGCCCTCCACGAATCCACTCGTTTGCCGGTTAATAAAGTAGTTTGTAATCCCATCCATCCACTTATCTAACGTCAATAAAAAGCGGTTAAAGCAACTCAATTCACTTTTTATAACTCGCTTCTTCCAACGATTGATCTTGCGCTTCGCTTCGCTTTTAGAATAGTCTCCCTCAAAAATACCAGTCAGCTCATTACAAAGTTTGTATGTCAATTCCAATATTGGAGAGCATTTGAATAACCATTTCAAAACCTCTAAATTCTCCACCGTCAATCTTTCTATATCCTTACGCAGTATCCACATCGCTCCTTTCAATTTTTTATATTCTTCCTTTGACAGTTCCTTCCTAAGACGCTTCAGTTCCTTCTTTCTGAGTTCATCTAAGCCATTTCTATACAGTTTAGCAATGTGAAAACGGTCAACTACGATTATGACGTTCGCACCAAAAACCTCTTTCGCCGCGTTGATATACCCTTCGTACAGGTCTGAACACACTGCCAAAATCGTTTTCTTCAATCGTTTGGGAATGCTCGCCAAAAACGCCTTTACCGTGCTCTTTTTGCGGCCATTGAGCACAGCCAGTATTATTATCCTGCCTCCCGTGCGCGCAGTTACGACCGTTACAAAGTTCTTGTGCCCCTTTTTCAGCGAGATTTCATCGATTCCTATCACATCCAATCGCTCAATCTCGCTCCACTCCACCTTAGTCTTGATATGACGCTGGATAATCTCCATCACGGCTTCATAGCCTAAATCTTCCTTAATGCTAACATCTGATACCGTGCTGTTCACTAATTCAACGCAATACGTGCTCTTCATACGCTGTCGTGTGCGGGCTTCTTGGCTCGTACCACTGCAATTTCTGTGTCGTAGTCGGATTGCCATTGCAATGAGTACACTGGTATCTTGCAGGACGAATACGAATGTATACCTTCCTGCCCAAAATTGACAAATGGCGTAGCGTAATCTCCTGGTCGTGGCCATGAGGTTTGGTAATCTTTCTGCCACATTTATGGCAGCGTGTACCCTTAACTGTACTCCTCACCGTGATAATAATATCACCCTCTTTATTTATCCCAACGTTCTCGATCTTGACGTCTGGAATATCAAGCGGTATTTCGATTTTGGTCATTTTTATTCTCTCCTTTGCAGATTAATAGATTATAACTGCTTGCTTTAATTATATTTAAGTACCACGTAAGATACCAAAGAGCCCATATTTATTTCATTGAGAAGCCCAAGAAATTGCTCGCTCCAAGATTGTTTCCTCTTCTATCATGAGTTCCTCAGCATCTTTCTGTTTCTCTCTCTGTGTATAATACTCCGAAAACTGGAACGCCTCAGCGGCGGTTCTTAGAATATTTTTCTGCTCATTGCTTAAATCCAACCCTCCATCAAACTCTCGCTTTATAATACTGAGCACATTTTCAATATCCTCAGGCTTTCTCTGGAATATGTTCCCCACTTCATGTTTAAACAGGTTTCCCATAGTTTTCAAAAACATAGCTGCACTTTCAGGTGGAAGTTTGTTGACACGAACTTGTGAAGCCATTTCATATCCCGCTGGAACATCCAATCTTTGTGTTTCTATTCGTATATGCCAATGCCAGTATCTATCAACATTAGCCGCAAAGCGCAATGGCGAAGTGCTAATCACAAAATTATAACCTGGATCGTCCACGCAGACATACAATCTACCCAAGACCCATGTCAAAATATCTGCCAATTCACCAATCTCGTCTTCCTTGATTCCTTCATGTATTCTCCCAACGTTAATAGGATCATTAACATTACCAAATGAAAGATTATGGCGTATCGGCAAGATCCAAATCTCAAATGGGGAACCAGAATCAAATGGAGTGATAGCAATAAAGCTTCTATTTTTTCTGATTACTCTTTCTTCGTTCTGTCTCTCTCTTTCAATCATCTTGCAAAAAGGGCAATTACCTACGTCTACCGCTGCAAAATAATTTTCTGCTTGTGATATCTCATTTTCTATATGGGCGGGAACAAAGGGAGTGGAAAAAATTTGAGTGTGGGAGTGTGCTATCGTTGCGCCTGCTTCCATGCGATGATTGTGAAAGATGGAAATATAATCAAGGCGAGGATATCCTTTTTGTAAATCATTGAACCTACGCAAATAAGTTAAGATGATATTTTCACATACATCTTTATCTAAGACTCCAAGTGGTTTTGAATGGGTTTGAGATTCGATAATAATGTCACAAATTCCCAACCCATCTGCAAAAATGTAGGGACGATCACCCTTCGGGTGGAGAATGGTAGCAGGCGCCATCTTATTTAGAACAGGATGCATATTTTTAATGACACATGTCTTCCATTCATGGCTCTTAACTCTTCTAGATAATTCAAGATCTTTTTCACCCAACCATTTAATACCACCTGTGCCTTCTTCTACAATTGCTCCTCTTGGTTCTTCAGGATATTCTATTCTTGCAAGCCCTTTGCTCAGATTATCTGCACAAAACGGACAATTCTCTTTCCTTTTCTTTTTCTCATCAAAATCCTGTTTCTCTCTTACTAAATACGCTTCAGGTTTCTTTTGCCTCTCGGGAGAGGGCATGATGACCCATCTACCAGTACCCTGAAATCTACGCCATTGTCCAACTTTTCTATTTTCGGTTTCGTACACCTCAGACACTGTCTTACCCCCCATAATCAAATTTTATTAATTCACAGTTATATAGCTAATCCTCCCTTTATAAAGTTTTCGATTTTTTATTGCTTTTGTTATCTTTCCCGTTGTGAAAATCTGATGAATATAGGATTTATAAAAAAAAGCGTTTATTCGCTTCTTCACGTTTTCAATGAGCTTTTTTCTTGCTTGCTTGCTTGCTTCCTATGCTTTATCAGCTTCATCCCCGTTAACAACTTTTCATCTTCGAAAATAGCTATCTACTATTCACTCACAAAAATCGTTTACGTCTCCGCTAAATTGATGTTCTATTGACACATAATCAATCCTTGTTTGTATCTCTAAGAAGTCTTCCAAGCTCCTCGCAACCGATCCCATATCAACTATTGCTATTATTCCTTTTTTTCCATAAAAACCCATCCTCCTCTGGTAAATAAAATTAAAAAACTTTCTTTTCACTTCCTTCCATCCTCATGAACCTTTTTCCATCGCCATTCACCGTTGCTTTTAAGAGTAGGCTTGTAAAAGGCTAAATTCTCAATTCTTTTACTCTTACATCTCTTTTATTTCATTGCATGCCCAATGATAGCATCATCTACTTCACCTTTTCTTATCACTGCGTTCTCACCTACCACGCTTTTACTTAATGAGGTTTCATGCAAAGTCACCCCGGAAAAAACTATTGAATCACGCATTTTACTTTTTATTATCTTTGCATAGTCTCCGATCACAGCAGGACCTTGAATTTCTGAATCCTTTACCACAACGTATTCGCCAATGGCAACGTCACCACGAATCTCACTACCTTCTATCTCCGCAGTATCCGCACATTCAAATCCTTTTTCCTTCACTACCCACCTGCTCGCTTCCATGTAGCCCTCCGGACTACCGATGTCTGTCCAAAATCCTTCAACCACGCACCCATAAACCTCTCTTTTCGGTACCAGTATGGGAAACAAGTCTTTGGAGAAATCAAATGCCGTATCTTTCGGCACATGGCTCATTGCCTCCGGCTCTATAACATACAATCCTGTATTCGCAAGATTTGAGAAGCACTCACTCGGCGATGGTTTCTCTTTAAAATTCATAATCCTACCATTTGCTTCTATCTCTGCTACTCCATATAAAGACGGGTTCGGCACGGGTAAAAGGGCAATGGTCACAAGTTTACCATGCGCTTCGTGAAACTCTAACACATTTCTTATGTCCATGTCAGTGATGTTGTCACCCTGTATTATCAACATCGTATCAGTTATTTCAGCGTTTTTTACTGATCCTGCAGTTCCTAAAGGGGTGGGTTCCACAGGGAATGAAACATTTAAATCTTTCCTTTTAGTGAGATGATTTATCATTTTCTCTCTAAGGTGGTGCATGGTGATAACGATATCTTTTAAGCCATAGCCAACCAGATAGTCCACTATGTAATCTATTACAGGCCTATTAACTAAAGGAATCATCGCCTTCGGAGTGGTAAATGTAAGTGGTCTTAGTCTTGTTCCATATCCGCCTGCAAGAACTATTGCTTTTGTCATCTTTGAACCTTTTTACGTTTTACCAATAAACTTGCGATAGTCTTCCTAATAGAACCCTATGTCGCTTGGTACTATTACCATTTACCTTCTCACTATTTAAATATATGCATTACGAGTAGTATGTATGTTCTGATGATCTCCAGATACTTCTCTACAAGGGAAGTAGTCAGTCATGTGAGCCGTCACCTATTTATAGTTCTATATGCTATCAAGAACCAGGAGTCATATGACACAAAGGGTAATATAAAACAAATGTTCGATTACGTAGTGGTTGTGGTTGGAGAAGACAGGGAAGTGAGAAAATTGGAGCTCGTACCACCATCTAAAGCGGTGTTACGCAACTCAACTTTTGTACCAGTCCCTGAGAGTGCCTGGAATGGTGCTGCGGGCAACGGACTTGGAACGTTGTTCGCAATAGAAAATGCAGGTGCAGCGCTAATGAAAAAGATAGGAACGGACTTAGTTGAAGAAGTAAAATGCGGCAAAAGCGTTCTTATTGTGCATACGGCAGGCAAGGGCACCAGGAACCTACTCACAAGGACTTGTAAGAGCAAAGCGCTAATAGAAGTGCCGAAACACACGCTGCTGGAGGGTGTGATAAAGCAGTTTCAGGACTTTGCCATTCCTTCTCGCATCCTGGTCACATGGGGCGACCAGTTCTTGTTATTTGTGGACGGTGCAGAAGAGCTAAGGGAATGTGCACAGAAAACGCATGTCATGCTCTTCGGTTTAAAGACAACACTTACGGAGGAAGTTGCACGTAGTTATGGCATTCAGATAGTCCAATGTACGGGCGAGGCAGGTTGCGAGCTTCTCGATTTCGATGATACTCGTAACTACGAACTAGCGAAAAGGAAGTTGCAAAGACGCGAGGGGAGTGAAGTGATGGTGAACATGGGCATGTTTGCGCTGAGTGGTGTCATAGCGGAACGCATGCTCGAGGCGTTTAACGATAATCTAAAGATACGAGAAGGGAAATTCAATTCCGATGAGTTATGGCAATTATGGATTTCGTCTGGGCCTGAGCCTGGATCAGAACCTGATTCCTGGCTCCGAGAACGTGCGGAACTAATAAAGAATGAGGTGGCCGAGCCACTTGCACTAATAAAAAGCTTTCCGTTAAGTGCTAAAACAGTATGGCAGGATTACGGGACGAACGAGAGTTATTACGTGAATATGATGCGGATTTTGGATCCCGACGATTTAGGGCAGAGAATGCGCGCTTTTTTAGGTGTTGATCTGTCATCGGAAAGAAAAGGTTGTGACATCCGGGATTCGGTACATGAGGCGGTGGGATTTGATAACGGGTTAGTAAAGAGCAGTGTTTTATTAAATTCAACTGCGAAGCACGCGCAGCTCGAGCATGCATGTGTGATAAATTCTAAATTGAATGAGATACAAGGGAAGAGATGCGTTATTTACAACGTGGTTGATTATGCATCGATAGAAGTCGAAGATTGCTTCCTGGCAGACGTGTTCCATCCTAGCAAAGGTAGGATACGGCTTAAGATGCGGTTTGAGGAGGAGAAAGGTGCGAAGGAAAAATGGTGGAACGCCCGCCTCCCAGGTAATGACTTTTCGCTAAGTGAAATTGCGGATCTGATGAAGGACGTTTCTGAAGACGAAATGCGGGAAACAATGCTACGGTTTGAACGTCTTGTAGAGGCGAAGATTTCAAATGCCGACGAATTGAAAAATGCTATTGAAAGACCAATACGAATCAAATCTTTCGTTGAGAATAAGCCCTGGGGCTATGAACTCTGGTGCGCATCACCGCGTAATTATTGTGTGTTTGAACTCAAAGGAGAGAAGCAGGAATTCACACTCGATGAACTGACATTTATGTTCGCCGAGGAAATGTTAGGTGTAAAGGTGGCACAATTCCCGCTTATTGTGAAGATAATAAAGGCGGATGAGAATCTGTCGGTGCAGACGCATCCGGACGATGCATATGCGAGGCAGCTTGGAGATGCGTTCGGTAAAGAAGAGGTATGGCATGTACTCAAAGCGTCAAATGATGCGAAGTTATATCTGGGCTTTAAGGATTTGATGACGCCCGAGAGCTTTAAAGATGCGGTTACTAGTGAACGGTTTCTTTCTCATTTGAATACATTTGATGCTCATGTTGGTGCTACATACCACATTCCTGCGGGTGTCATACACGCATTAGGTGCTGGTACGAAAGTATATGAAGCAAGCACTGCATCAGAAAGGACATTCAGAGTATATGACTATGGTAGAGGCAGAGAACTCCATTTAGATGATGCGCTAAAAGTGTTAAGGTTTGATGAAGATGGCAAAGGCCTAAAGAAGGCATCTAATGTTCTAAGTACAGAGGACGGATACGAGGTCAGTCAACTTTTGAAGGGCGAGCAATTGGAGTTGCGGCTTATTTCTGTTCATGGCAAAGGAAAGGTTGATACAGGAGCTTGCTTGCTCACCTGTTTGCAAGGACAAGTCACGCTAAAATCAAGCAGTGCAGAAGTTTCATTAGCACCGACGGATACGGTGTTGGTGCCGGCATGCATTGAAAATTTGGCGATTGTGGGCGAGGGCGAGATTGTATGTGCTAATTTTATTGTAGATTTTTAAATCAAATTCCGCATCAGTTGATAGGGTGAATTTACACATATCCCCTTCTTCTTTTCTACCGCGAGATGTAAATCCACTGCTGTTATCCTATTGTCTTTTAGTCCCACTGCCTTGCCATAATCGTTATTTAAAATCGAATCCACCGCTGCCGCACCCAAGCGGGTTGCTAATATGCGATCCTGAGCAGTAGGACTTCCACCTCTTTGTATATGGCCTAATACAACTACTCGTGCCTCGGAGCCCGAGATCTCGCTAATCTTATTTGCAATTTCTCCCCCCCCCGCTTCCCCTTCGGCAACAATAATAATCCAGCGCTCCTTACCTTTTAAATAGCCTCTCTCGATGTCATGGCACATGTCATCTAAATCATAGGTTATCTCTGGAACCAAAACCTCCTCGGCACCGCTAGCTAAAGCAACTTGACTAGCAATATATCCGCTCTTTCTGCCCATTACTTCAACCACAAAAATACGATCCATACTCGTTGAGGTATCTCGAATCTTATCAACTGCTTCCAAGGCAGTATTTATTGCGGTATCCGAGCCAATAGTAATATCAGTGCCATTAATGTCATTATCAATTGTTGCTGGCATCCCAACACAGGGTATATGCCACCTTTCCCATAGTTGAATTGCGCCCCGATAAGTCCCATCACCGCCAATGACAATTAGGGCATCGATTTTATTCCGCTTTAATATCTCTACCGCCTTACGCTGTCCTTCTTCTGTTAAGAAATCATCACACCGCGCAGTCCCTAAGATCGTCCCACCACTATGTATGATTCCGGCGACCGAGCGGTGGTCTAAAGATTTTAAGTCCTCGTTGATCAAACCCGCATAACCGCGATAGATACCTATTACCTCTAATTTATGATGTAATCCGTATCTTACCACACTGCGAATAGCGGCATTCATTCCCGGGGCATCGCCTCCACTGGTTAATAAACCGATACGCTTTAATACCATTTCCCTCTTCCTACAATAAAACTTAGTGATCTCGTACGTATAAAAGTATAAAAGTTACAGACAACCACAATTATTGGGACTACTATGAATTTTTCTGCTATTGCAACAATTGATGATATATGTATATATCCTTGAATTGTGACCTTCAACGTCAATATACACGAATGCCTTTTATTGCTGTTCTCTTTTTATACTGTACTGCAGTAATGTACAATATGCACATGGCAAAAACATTAATTAAAGGGGCATTTAACTTTAGTTTATTTAAAGGAGTAAAAAGGAGAGATGGAAGAAAGAGGTGAATTTGGACCTATAGCCGGGAATAAATTGTTCGGTGCTTTGTACAATACAGAAGGGCTAATAATGGCTGCAAATACCAGGATCGTGCACGGTGTTGCAAAAGGCATATTCCGAGCAGCGAAAGATTTGAGTGCTGCCGTTATATTCGAGCTCGCGAAATCAGAGTGCGATTTGAAGGGTGGATATACCGGATTAACACCACAAGAGTTCTCTAATGCAGTTTGCGAGATTGCAAATGAGGTAGGGTTTGGTACGTGGGCTCTACATGCAGACCACATAACGGTAAAGAAAGGTACGGAAGAAGAACTAAAGGTCGTGAAGGACTTAATAGCGGCACAAATTGCGGCTGGATACACGTCATTTGCGATAGACGCTTCTTTTTTGTTTGACCTGAGTGGGAAAACGACTTTGGCGGAACTGCAGCAGAATATTGATGTAACCACAGAACTTGCGAACTACATTAAGGAAAAGATGGCGGGTAGAGAGTTTGGCTTAGAAGTAGAAGTGGGCGAGATAGGGAAGAAGGATAAAGACGGATTGGTCCTTACAACGGTAGATGAGGCGACCACGTATATTACCGAGTTGCACAAGCGGGACATTTATCCGCAGGTGTTGGCTATTGCAAATGGGTCAACACATGGTAACATATATGATGCGCAAGGTAATCTCATTGAACAGGTATCAATAAATATAGAACGAACGGTTGCGATAGCGAAGGCAATAGAACCGCTTAACGTGCGGATTGCACAGCATGGTATTACAGGTACCCCGCTTAAGTTCATAAGCACTAAGTTCCCGAAAGGTTTGATACTAAAGGGCAATGTGGGCACGTTCTGGATGAATCTGGCATGGGAAGTATTAGAGATATTTGAACCTGAGCTGTACGAAGACATATGGGACTGGACTTTGAAGGAGTACCGAGACGAAGCGGCAAAGAAAGGCATAACGAAAAATGAGGAAATCTTTGGTAAGTACAGTAAGTTCGCAATAACTGTATTTAAAGACCGGATATACAGCGTTTCCGACGATACGACACGAGAGTTAGAAGCTAAAGCGTACGCAGAAGCAATGATGTTCTTTAAAGCTTTTGGTGCTGTTGGTACTGCGGACACAGTAGGTGAATATCAGAAATAGGCAAGTCAATAAATAGCAGTGCTATGAGTGGTATTGAATTACCTCATACCCAGTCAGCCGTCTCTTGGTTGAGCGTACGTTTTGCCTCTTCATCCCTGCGTTTATGCTCTTCCTTTATCGCTACCGCACGATTGAAGTACACATCTGCATTCTCATCATCGCCCATAGTTTTGTAAATCTGCGCCAGGTTGTAACAAGCTGACATGCCTTCGTCCATAAGATACTTGCTGAGATTCAGTGCAGTGTTGAAGAATCCAATCGCCATATCATATTGCTTTACGCTCGCATAAGCAACGCCACAATCGTTACATGCCTTTGCCAGTGTCGGATGAAGTGGATCTTTCTTCACGATCACTTTGTAAATTTTGATTGCATCCTCGAATCGCCCTTCATTAAGACGTTCTTCTGCGAGACTAAGCAACTCTTCTGCGGTCTTTTTGCCATCTCCCCTGCCGCTTCTTTCTTCTGCCATAACAATATCTATGATAATGCATTAGAGCATATATAACATTGGTATTTGTATACGAGAACACACAAAAATTTGTATACCCTCATTTTAGACACTGAGTTAGACATACGCCACTCTAAAGTCCTAAAAATTTATTACGTTTTTACGGGTTCATAGAATCAAAATTTTTTAAAGAAAAAATCAAACATGATGGCCACAGAGACCACAGATGACACAGAGGGAAAATAACTCGGTGCTCTCTGTGTATGTACTCGGTGGCAGAAAAAAATATACCTCAAATTTAATCAGCGTTAATCTGTGTCAGTATAAATATTTTTATAGATCTCAGGTGATTTTAGCCCAGTTTACCTGCGTCTTCTCTCACGCGCATTCGCAATCGTTTATGTATTGCTATTATCTCTTCCTTTCTTCTTTCGTCTGCACGTTCAAGATTATGGAAATAGGGGAACGGGATAGACCCACTAGTTAGAAACTCCGTTATATCTGCTGTGACCTCGCCATCAGGAATAGCCTCAGGATCTGCTTCAAACCCCGCCCTGTTCTCTTCCCAGTTCGTCACCATATCCATCACTGCGCCTTTACCATCACGCACAAAAGCATTGCAGACCGTATGAAGGAATCGTATATCGTCCGATGCGAGACTTACATTGGCATATGGGACTGCATATTCGTTTCCATTGAAGACAACGGATATTCCACCGTGTGCTGCCACCTCGTTTAGCATCTTATAATCGGTGATGCTGTCGCCAACAGCGATGACCTCGCTCAACGCCACACCCTTTTCTTTCGCTATCGCCCGCACGGCATCTGCTTTCCTTTCCCCGCCTACCACCTTAGTCGTAAAGATGTCAAAGCCCAGCGAAGGGAGTTGGCCGAAAAAGAACTCGTTTAGACAATTAACTATGCGTTCCGTGTTCTCAATGTCAGAATAAAGCTCAATTATATCTTCTTCCGCTTTTTTTATTACTGAATAGACGTCTTTTTGTATATTTCGCTCTAAATCCAACTTCGTGCACATAATGTTATCTTCGGCGATTCCTAGTTTGCGACCTATATTGTATGCGTGCTGCTCGTAACTCGTGGATATGATATATACGTCCCAATTCTCAGCCTGTAACATCTCAAACAGATATTCGGCACCTTCGACCATCTTTGCACGTTCTGATACCTCCGATATATCTTCTTTGGTTATACCATGTAGCAAGAAGAAAGGCACAATTAAAGCAAGGGTATCCCCGGGCTCGTAGCCTTTCCTACCTTCTAGTGAGATAATATCGTCATATCTGCTTATAACCTCAAAAATAGACGCGCCTTTTTTTCCTATGAGTTGCATCACGTCATAGGCATTATCTTGTGGCGATAGCGGTCCTTCAAGGTCGAAACATATTGTCTTTTTCATTGCGAATAAGTATGTACGTATGTACATATTGCGTTCGTACAAATAAACCTTTCTTTAGGAAAGAAAGCTTTACCAAAGAAACATGTTTTTTTTTCAAAAAAAAATCGAAATTGATAGCCACAGAGACCACAGAGCACACTGAGGGAAAGAACTCGGTGCTCTCGGTGTACTCGGTGTACTCGGTGTACTCGGTGTACTCGGTGGCAAAAAATACACTTTATATACCATAAAAACACTACTTTTGTTTTTCTTTTAGCACAGGTTTTCTTTTTGAAAAAAAGAAAAAGTGTAAAGAAAGCTTTACCAAAAAACCAGTTAATTATAGGCTACCCTAATATTGTTATAGTATGCTAAGTAGAAAAGCGGAAGATTATCTCGAAGCGATTCTGAACATCACAGAAAAGAAGGGTTATACAAGGGTGAAGGATATAGCCTTGGCGTTGGCTGTTAAGCCATCAAGCGTTGTGGAGATGCTAAAGAAGCTGAACGATATGGAATATGTTGTATACCGGAAATACGATGGTGTGATCTTAACACTCAAGGGGCGAGAGTTAGGAAGCGTGATAAAAGACCGGCATGATACTCTAAAGGCACTTCTGGAAATAATACAGGTGCCCGAGAGAATAGCGGATAAAGATGCATGCATAATGGAGCACGAATTGGAGACGAAAACGATAGAGCAGTTGAAGAATTTCGTGCGGTTCGTACAGTCAGCACCGGATCATCCACAATGGCTTGATCACTTCAAAACGTTCTGTGAGACAGGAGAGCACCCCTGCAAAGTGGATAAACGAAAGAACATCGGTTCCTTGGAACAAGAAAATAAATCATTGACACAGACTAACGCAGATTGACGCAGAAGAAATTACGGGAATAACGGCAAATCAGAAAGATTTGGTTGGCGGTTCCAGAGGCGCAATATTACAAACCTGCAGAAGACCCACTAAGGGGACGGACGATCAGCAAAGAAGAAGTAGAAAAGGAGTGCCGAGATAAATGCATATTATCCAGTTGGTGAAAATCCAACCAGAGGAAAGGTTAGCCGCCACCTCGGAACTGAACTCTGCATCCTGTCTGGTAACAGGCTGTGGTGAAGCCAGGGGAATGGGATACTGGGCCGCAGCGCAAGTGAAGGGATTCAGCCAGTGCAGCGAAGCTATCTGCTGGTCTTGTGGGTGCAAGTCCCACCACTGCAATTCTCAGTTTGGCAGTGTAGTTATATCCGACAGCCGTTGGGGCGACTCTGCGACTGAAAGCTCGGAAGGTCTGTGAACCAGTCAGGATGACCCTACGAATGACAAAGACCGTTCCTATAACCGAAAAGGGAAATGGAAAGGAGGTTTGCAGACTGGCGGATGGGGTCGCTAAGCGAAGAAGCCGGGGTGATGATAAACCAGGTGGAGCGAGGACCTCTGGATTCAGGAGAGACAGCGGGGACAAATCCTCCAGACTCAGTGCTGGGATAAGGATGTTAACATAACCAAAGTCTCAAAGCGTGGGTCAAACCTGTGCATTTGAAACAGATAGTCGTGGGTCAGACGAAATTTGTGGCAGGTGTACAGGGAAGGGCTCATTGCGAGCTGAGAGGCACCTGAATTTGAAGCCGTATTGTGGGAAAACCCGATGTACGGAATTTTAGAGG
>QENH01000132.1 GCA_003336485.1 Candidatus Methanophagales archaeon | reverse complement strand
GAAACTTTCGACACATCCGAAAAAAGCTTATACAGCTCTTTGGATTGTCAATGCCCACTTTCACCGCCAAAAAAACAGCAAGTTCTAAGAAGAAGCGCAACCCACCGAACTTGTACGAGTCATAGTGAAAATCCTTTAAATCTTCCTCTGAAAAGAAGAAGAATTCTGTGATCGTATCTTTCATGTTATTTCCCCTCTAAATCTAATTATATTAGCAAAATGGTATATATAAACAATATGTGGGGAATATATTCTTGGAAAGGTGATTATTCATCAAAAAGAAACCAAGTGAAACTTTAAAGTCATTAAAGCGGGCTTAATGAATCTCCCCCTGGCAGTTGCATATTGGTTTTTCCTACGTTTTAGATTCATGCTATCACCTCCGGACTCTCTGACACTCTGAGCTTTTTAAAAAAGCTTGCCATCTCTTGTATTCTGGTGTGAAGAGCCACATCTTCATATCTCACGAAAAGTTCCTGATATCTGGTGACAAGGGGTTTTGATATACTAAGCAGGAAGGCAATACTCGTTTTGTCTTTTCCCTCCAAAGTGAGAGCGACAACCCTTTTGAATGACTGCAAATATCTGGAGACTGCATCAACGGAGTGGTTTGTTGCTTTACTGATGTAATCAGGCTCGTTTCCTTCCAACCACAATTTAACTATCTGCTCTTTGTGGGTGGTTGTCCTACCAATATCCTTTTGGGTTGATCTTAGGGGTATGTGTTCTCCTCTCTTCCGTAGAATATCGAGATCCCGGATTATAGTTCTATATCCCACACTGAATATCTTATACGCCATGTCTTCCGCAGTTAGAAGTGTTCCTTGTTTAAATGCCTCTTTTGTCACTCTTTTTATCCTTTCTCTTCTAAGTGCAGGGATACCTTCTTCTTGCCTGATTTTGAGATCGCTCTGGCCGCTATCTATGGTCAGGATAACACTCTTAAACAAGCATTTTTTTATTGGTTTCCCAGGAGGTTCGTTCAGGTCTATTACCTGCACAACAATTTGTCCCGGTCTAATATTCTCGATTGTTTTCTCTTCCAGCAATGGAAAATAGACTTCTTTAACAATCGCGGTAAGTGCTTTTGCCTCTAGTGGTGAACAGCTCAATCCATCAATCGCTTCTTGTTGGAACTGCCGGTCCAGTGTCTTAAAAGACAGTCTATCATATCTTTCTTTTTCCTGCTTCCTTTTCATTTTCCAGTACCTCAGTTTTGATTATATTTATCAACCAATGCTGAACTACTGGCCATTTGGCACTATTTTATTTGGGGGTGACATGGCTGGGGCTGTTTACATAGGGCAAAAAGTGCCACGAAAAGAAGCTGTCAAGAAATACAAGGATGCTATTAGGCGTGTCACACGTAGAAATCAGCCGATTAATCTTGAAATGGTGATTGGAAATCTCAATCCGATTATTGCTCGCGAAGCGTTTTTGATAAAACTTTTCTTAAAAGTTTTTGGGACAACTATTTCATAGTATAAAAAGTACAATATTTCTTTGGTAAAGCTTCCTTTTCGAAAGAAAGGTTTTTTATAAGTGTAATTCAAATTTAAGTTTAGCCTACAGATGGAAATAAAAGCGAAAATAAAGATGAGTGGTGCAAATGCGGTTTTGGTAGCGATACCTTTGATTCCGGACAATATAAAGAATATGGAAACGGTTATTATGGAAACGAGCGTCGAAACACATTTCGAAGCTTCTAAAATAGGGTCGCTAATAGCAAGCGTGGATGATTATCTGATGAACGCAAATGTGGCACGAGATATGATCGAGCTGGTGCAAAATGAAGTAGGGGTGGGGAATTAATGATGGCACGAGAAAAAGCAACGGATATGGAGTTCATGCTAAAGGCAAACCTCAAATGCAGTGGGAGCCTGAGTGAAGCGGTAAGTTCCGATGAGCTAACGGAATTTGTGAATTTTTGTAACGCGGAATTATTAAAGAAAGGTGCTCCGCCGGGTTGCGGTGCTGAAGTTGTATCGTGGGATATAGCAGCGGATAAACTGGGGCTGGAGATTCTTTCCGATCGGTTTGTGCGGGCGCATGATGCGCTTCTTCGATTGAAGAACGAATTCGGTAAATTCTTAGGTAAGCATCGTATCGGGATACGAGGTATGGAAATAGAGGCTTATGAGATAACAATGGACTGGGACACGGAATTGAAGTTGAAGAAATTGCCGTTTGTAAAAGTGATAAAGCAAGAGGCAGAGAAGTTAACGCTTATTCTTGATATTGACGAGTTCTTGTTAGAAAAGCGGATTCCGGATAGGCTACTAAAATTACTGGATGATAAGAAGGAAGCGGTAAAGTGGAAAGGCAAAAGCGAGCACTGGGAATTGCTGTTTGAGAGCGCCAAAAAGCCATTTCAGTTCGATAAAGACCCCACGGAAGAGATGGCAAAGCGAGGTTGGATAAGACATGCGGCGGGACGTGGGCAGTTTATATACGGACCGCAGTCAACGAAGATCTTCAGAGCTTTTGAACGGATATTGTTTGACGAGATATTCACGCCTTTGGGCTATGAAGAGATGATATTTCCTAAGCTCGTCACCTGGGACGTCTGGAAGAGGTCGGGACATGCAAAAGGGATTTACCCGGAAGCGTATTATGTATGCACACCAAAGACTCGCGATCCGGAATACTGGGAAGAGGTGATGGATTATTATAAAGTCACGAATGAAGTACCGTTGGACATGATTATGGAGCGGATAGAGAATGTAGGCGGGATGTGTTATGCGCAGTGCCCACCCTCCTGGGTATTCGTGCAGGGTAAGACCATGCCAGACGATATACTCCCGATAAAGATCTTTGATCGGTCAGGCACCTCACACCGCTATGAAAGTGGCGGTATTCATGGCATAGAGCGGCTTGACGAGTTCCATCGTGTTGAGATCCTGTGGATGGGTACGAAGGAGCAGGTGATTGCACACTCGAAGCAGTTGCAGGATAAGTATCGTTATATATTCAATGAGATATTGGACATTGAGTGGCGTGAGGCATGGGTGACGCCCTGGTTCATGGCGCAGGAGGGTAAAGCGGGTCTGTCGGAATTAAAAGAGGTGGGGACCATAGATTACGAGGCGGTTTTACCTTACAGTGGTAAATTGCTGGAGTTTCAGAATGTTAGTGTGAATGGCGATAAATATCCTAAAGGGTTTAACGTGAAGCTGCAAAGCGGTGAAGAACTCTGGTCCGGCTGCTCCGGTGTGGGATTACAACGTTGGGCAGCGGTATTTCTAGCACAAAAGGGCTTTGACACGGATAAATGGCCTGCTAAGTTCAGAACGGCAGTTGGTGAACTGCCAGAGGTGTTCAGGTTCCTTTAATTTATGGTTCATAGTGCAAACATGTGTTAGGTATGTACCTTACAACTCTACGCATATTGGGTGTTTATCGCAAAGAAATAGAAAAACTTTTGTACTACAAAGCGCGAATGTAAAGTTCATGCCGCGAATAGGATGGGTAATGTCCGTAATAGTCGTCCTACTGCTTGTGTTATGTTTTACAACTAGTGTGTCTCTTGCTTCAGATAATACGACACAGTCGTCAGATACTCAATCAGAGATCGTTATCGGCGCCCTCTTAGCTCTTACCGGCGAGGGGTCTTCTTTAGGCGAAGCCAGTAAAGTCGCGCTGGAGATCGCAGTAGAAGATACGAATGAGTATCTTGCCAGCATCGGTTCTGAGATGCGTATGCGACTCATCATAGAAGATACGAGGACCGATCCTGCAGTTGCACTTGAAAAACTGCAGAACTTATCCCTAGAAGGCGTAAAAGTAGTCATTGGTCCCGCTGCCAGTGCCGAGATAGAAGCAGTTAAAGCATATGCAGATGAAAACGACATTCTGCTGATCAGCCACGCAAGCACGGCACCATCCTTAGCCATTCCCGGCGATAACGTATTCAGATTTTGCACTGATGATACCTATCAAGCAGCAGCTATTGCGAATCGCATGTGGGACGATGGGGTGAGAGTTCTTGTACCTATGTGGCGAGGCGATGTATGGGGCGATGACCTAACAAATGCCACGAACAAAAGCTTCAAGGCACTCGACGGCACAATGGTTGATGGCGTGAGGTATAACGTAAGTACCGTGAATTTCTCGACCGCGGTCGACGCTTTGAACTCAACGGTAGCAGAAGCAATAGCTCTGTATGGTGATGTGGTAGCAGTACACCTTATTGCTTTTGAGGAGGTGGTACCCATATTTATAGAAGCACAGAACCTGTTCAATTTTTCTAATGTGCGTTGGTATGGCTGTGACGCTACGGCCCTTAACAAGGAACTAGTGCAGAATGATCAGGCAGCCAGGTTTGCAGTAAGAACCGGATTTGAATGTCCTATCGCAGGGTGTGATCTAGCAGATGAGACTAGGCCCGTTATGATGCAGATCAAGGAGAAGCTAGGAAGAACTCCTGAAGCTTATGCTATTGTTGCATATGATGCTCTTTGGGTGATTACCTATGCATATCAGGCCACAGGAGAAACGGACGACATTGAGGTATTGAAGAGTGCTGTGGAGAATGCAACCGGAGATTACTATGGCTCTGAAGATTGGTCTGTATTCAACAAGGCGGGAGACATGAAATATGGCAATTATGATTTTTGGGTAGTAGTAGAGGCTGAAGGTGCTTTTATGTGGAAACGGGTAGCGAAATGCAAGGTCTCAAGTCGTGGAAGTGTCAGGTTCTTACCCACTGCAGTCCTCCCTTAAGGCTTTAGTTTTGTAAAAGCGAAAGTTGAATATTATGCTTTCTTGTCTTCTTTAAGCACCCGCTCTAATTTCTCGGCTGCATGTTTGTGATTAAATTTCATTGCCCGTGTTAACGCAATCATCCCAGTCCTCTTCCTCAGCTCGACATCATTTAAGAGCATAATCACGTACCCGGAAAAAGCGTCATAATCATCTGCTATGAACATCCCTCTTCCATTTACCGGATGTATACCAAATGTAGCCAGCCGAGTAGCAACCACTGGCAGCCCACAAGCCATCGCTTCTAACAGCTTGCCTCTGAATCCTGTGCCCAACTCAATCGGCGCCACTAACACATCACTATCTCGGTAAATCTGCCGCACATTATCGTTAGTCCCGCCTTCCCGGACAATTACATTCTCACATCTCAAATCCAGAAGTTCCTGTGGTGGATTACATCCAATTGCGTAAAACTTAGCGTCCGGAACTTCCCGCAAGATTCTCGCCCAGCAGAGGTTGATGAAATTCTTTACCGCATCCACATTGGGATAATGCATAAAATTGCCAAGATAGAGTATATTTTTTGTGTTTCTGGCCCATGTTCTCTTCTCAGGCGGCGTGTAAAATGCAGTGTCCACTCCGTGAGGCACTACCCTGATCTTGTCCTTCAGTTCTGGCGCATAGTTTATCATAATATCGGCATCTTCTCTGGTTAATGATAAAATCCGGTCTGCAGCGTCATACATCTTAAACTCGTAACTAAATAGCTCCTTTATTGTATCCGCACTAATTTTCTCGCCCTTTTCTGCTCTTAGTTCGAACGCTTTTGTATAGCATTCATGTACCGAAATCACAGACAGGGTATCTGCGGGGATGGTGCTCCTATTTGACGCTATGTACTGCCCCATCATCGAATATTCAGCAATAACAGCGTCAAAATGGTTCTCCATTAATGTTGATTTCAATGCATCGTCTAGCACGTCATTGTAACCACCGTCCCCGGTTAAGAAGTTCCTCGGCCTATGTAATCGTTCATAAAGTGCCTCTACTTCTTCTTCCGGTCGCTCTCGGACAGAATCGATCTTGATAATCTTTTCACAGAAGGGGTCAAGACTTTTATCCGTTCGATCTTCTTCCGTATACACAGGCGCAATCAGGGTTATCTTATGCCCCATCGAAGACAGGTTCTTGATTCTATGATAGATTAAGATGGGTCCGCCAATGATGTCCGCTCTGGGAAGCAGCTTAGGTAAGACTAGTATGTTCATTTTCACTATTTTTAGTTTGATGTTGGTAGTATTAATCTTTTTTGATCTGCTGCTGGTATTATTCATCGGCTACTTCTTTAGTTATGTAGTAAAATTCACAGGCTCTATCGTTGGCACCAGCATTTCTCATGGCGTGACAAATATCTTTCTGTTCTTGATTATGCATTTAATTATTTAATTAGTATATTTCAATTCCTATTTTACAGTATGTATTATAGGGCATTATGAAAATAGTAGTACTAGGCTGCGGATTTGGCGGCGTGGAAGTTGCAAGAGAGCTACGAAAACGCTCAAAAGAGCTCGATATTATTATGATTGATCGCAGAGCGCGACTAGAATATCTGGCGGTGCATCCTGAGATATTAAGTGCAAAAGTCACGCCGGAAGAGATTTCAGGCGATTTAAATAAATTCGCTTCCGAAATAGGTGCAAAATTCATACAAGACACGGTTGTAGATCTCGATTTCAAAGCAAAAAAGGTGAAGGCCGGCGGCAATGGACACGAGATAGCTTATGATTTCCTCGTGATCGCTATCGGTGCGGAACAGACTTTTTTTGGTATCCAGGGGGCAGAAGCGCTATCATGCTCGGTCAATACATTAAACGGTGCACTAGAGACGAAAAATGCGCTCGATCAGCTCGATTACGTTAAGAAGGCCAATATTGCGGTTATCGGTGGCGGGTTGACAGGCGTAGAAGTTGCAGGCGAATTGAACGATTATTTCGATGATAGGGGAGCACAAGCGAAGATATATCTCGTGGAGATGATGCCGCGGGTATTACCTGCCTTTCCCAAAGAGAAAGTATCGAAGTATGTAGCAAAAATACTCGCTGATCGGGGTGTTGAGATACTGACGGAAACGGCGGTGCAGGAGGTGGGCGAGGAGGCGATAACGTTCACAGATGGCAGTAAACGCCCTTATGATCTTGTTATCTGGACTGCGGGGATAAAGCCAAACAGCCTTCTGGAGAAACTTGATATTCCAAAAGTGAAAGGGTGGCTAAAAGCGGATTCATATCTTCGCGTTTCGGAATGCGTATTTGCAGTTGGCGATACGCTAAGTTATGAATGTGCGGGTGTTCGCTCAGGTCAGAATGTAGAGGAGGCGGAGCGACAGGGCAGAGTGGCTGCTGCGAATATAATACGAACGATAAAAGGGGTGGGATTGGTGCGATACCGACCTAAGAACACGATACAGAATCCACGTGCGTTTTTATCGCTCGGTAGTGACAAAGCCGTGATGTATTTCAATGGCCTGGTGTTAACAGTATTTGCGTATAGATTGAAGAAGTTTGTGGAGCACAGGTATATGAAGCGGTTTCATGTGTGTTCGGTTAAATCCACCAAATGTAAAGGCATATAAAATGTATATAGTCCAAGATTAACGCAGATAAGAATAAATCAGTGCAATCAGTATGGATTTTTTCCGTTCAACATGGTTTCATAAGTTAATGGGCTATAATCTCATATGCTCAGCACAGATCAGACCTACTTAAACTTATTTAATCAGCGGAATAACTATATATTATTATACGAAAGGACGATAAAGAATGAATAAGATACGGGTGGGTGTAATAGGTGTAGGGACCATGGGCGGTCACCATGCACGCATTTACAGTGAGCTGGAAGATGTTGAAATGGTCGGAGTTGCAGACATTAACGAACTAGCAGCAGCCGAAGTTGCTGCGAAATACAATACGGTAGCGTTTGGCGATTGCGAACGTTTACTGAAGTGCGATTTGGATGCTGTTACTATCGCTGTCCCTACAAGCAAGCATAAAGAAATCGCACTTAAAGCGGCAAAGTGGGGTGTGCACATGCTCGTGGAGAAGCCAATTGCAGATTTCTTGAGTAGCGCTGACGCGATAATAGCTGCTGTGAGACGCGAAAACCTCAAGCTGATGATTGGGCATATCGAGCGCTTTAATCCCGCGATAATAAAGCTCAAAGAGATCATCTCTACTGGCGAACTCGGGCAGGTCCTTTCTATATCCTGCAGAAGAGTAGGTCCCTATCCGCCACGGATAAGAGATGTCGGAATAATAACAGATTTGGCGGTTCACGACATAGATGTTATCTCTCATCTCTATGACAAAAGGGCGCTGAAGGTATATGCGATCGGTGGTAATAGCTTTCATAAAAACAAGGAGGATCATGCTTCTATTATATTACGCTATGCGGATAACAAATCGGGATTAGTGGAGACGAATTGGCTCACGCCACATAAAATACGGCAACTCTCTGTTACGGGAACAGAAGGAGTGGCACATGTAGATTATTTGGAACAGAGCCTTGAGATATGGGCGGAAGAGGGGCTAAGGGAAGTGGCGATAGAGACGCGGGAGCCGTTAAGAAACGAACTTGAGCATTTTCTGCGTGCTATTGCGAAAGACGAAGAGCCAAGCCCTTCGGGAGATGAAGGTAAATACGCAGTTCTTGTCGCTTTATCTGCAATAAAATCATATACAACCGAAAAAAGCGTCCATTTGTATGTGTAATTCTGTTGAATGACTTTGATTGGGACTTTTTCAAGTAAAAAATAGAACAAAAGGGTGTCATACTTTATAACCTCGTGCTTACGAGTATCTAACCCGCTACAACCATTTTAAGTGCGAAAATACCAATAAGCGCAACAGGGATCAGTATCATACCGGTGAATGCGTTTTTGATTATGGCTTGCATACCTACCTCGGCTTTCCACCGGTCCCCCTTTTTGATCAAACTCTTTTTAAACGTTTGTATTAATATCAGGCTCTTTGCAGTGAAGAACATCGGAAGTGCTAACAGCACGAACCCTACATATGGTACGTCTAAGAACAGAATAGGACTAAATGCGAGCCAGGACGCTACCGTCAAGGGTAAATATAGGTTGAGAGCCGTGACTTTACCCATACGAATTGTCAGGTTCCTGCGGTTTATCACCTGATCGGAGTCGAAATCAGGTATCTCGCGTGTTAATTTCAGCTTGAAGACGTCTATAGCCCAGGGTAACGCAACGACAATAGGGAGCCAACTCACCTGGTGCGCTTGCAAATAGTAACCGCTGAACACTGTCCACCACCCTACCCCAAGGGTTAGCGCTATCTCGCCCAATCCTCGGTAAGAGAACTGCGGTCCACGTGAATATGCATATGCAATGAAGATGCCGATGAGCCCGAGCGGCAAGGTTAGAACGCCGGTCTTGAAATAGAACTGTAATAGCACGCCGATGGGTAATGCAGCCAATATGCATAGATAAGAGCCAATAGCCGCCTGTTTCACTGTTATATGTCCTTTTGCGAGTGCGTTAAACCGGCCGCTGACTGCAGTGGAATGAAGTGTGCTTGTTCCATCTACGGGACAGAAATCGACTCCGTTTCGCTTTAGGTCTGCGTATACACTGCACGCATTGAGTACGAAGCAGGAATCAGTTATCAGGAACACTGCAAGCAGCGATAATAGCAGTACAACCCAGTCTATCGGACACCCATAAGCCCATGCTACTACAGCACCCAGAAGGAACGGGAGCATGGTAGTTACGAACTTTGGCAGCCCTGATAGCTCTATCCAACCGGATATGATCACTCTTGTCTGGCTCATTTTTTATTGTCTATAACGTATATTATTTCTTTGGTAAAGCTTTTAAAACTTTTCTAAAGAAAAGTTGTGGAGCAGCAGCTCATTCTCATCATCCGTCCTTATGGAGAATCGGATATGATGAGGCAGGCCAAAAGAACTGCAATCTCTTACTCTGATTCCAGCCTCCAAAAGTGCATGTTTCGCTTCTCTTCCATTACCTACATCAACGGCGTAAAAATTAGCATCTGAATGTATCCCTAATGCGTTCTCCATCTTCTCTTTACTCCGTTCTACCTTCTCGATCGTTTCAGCTAAAAAGGCATCGCCTTCTGTACTAATGGCCGCCGCAGCTATCTCCTGTGCAAACACACTCACACTCCACGGCACTTGTATCTTCTCCATTGCTTTTACGTTTTCCACCGCTGAAATCGCATAGCCAACCCTTATGCCGGGTATGGCGAACGATTTTGTCAATGAGCGCAGAATAATCATATTCCGAGTGGCCAAAGTATGCGCAGGAAATGGATGCTTTACAAAGTCCACATACGCTTCGTCCAGCACTACCAGCGCATCAATTCGTTCAGCCTCTTTTAGTATCTGCGCTACCGCATTTTTGGCGAGATACTGGCCTGTTGGGTTGTTCGGATTGCAAAGGAATAGCACGTCATCGGGCTTCATCTCCGCCATTATCAATTCGGTATCAATTCGAAGGTCAGGCATTTCTATTCGTTTTATCTTAGCCCCCATCATCTTTGCCGCAACGGCATATTCGCCATAAGTGTGTTGCGGCATGAGCGCTCGAGTTTTCATGAATGTAAGAGTTACGAGCTGTATTAGTTCAGAAACACCTGCTCCCACCAACACTTCGCCCGTATCACAGCCGAATTTTTGTGATATTCTCGCTCTTATCTCGCTGCATTCTGTGTCCGGGTATATCTTTATCGCATCTATTGCGCTCTTTATCACATCGAGAACGAAATCCGGCGGTCCGTAAGGGTTTAGATTCACACTGAAGTCTATTACGTCCGCACCATCTTGTTCCCCCCCATGCTCACAGACACTTAGATCAGACAACTGAACTCTGGGTTTAACCAATTTTTATCTCCTTCCTTATTGTATGCTATTAATTCGTAAGATATTAGAACTTTTGAATGGTCTATCCTATATGCAACCAAAAATTTATCGTAGCGATCATCGGCATAAGATTACTTCACGAGCTATCCACTGGAAAGGCAGCCCTCGCAGTGGTTATCGCAATCTCATTCCCGTATTCATCATGGCATTAATTGCTGTGTTTATTGCAATGATGCCTGGAGAGCTGTTTTCATGGCCGGGAGGATCGAGATTTGGGAGATATTAATGCCCTACTTTTATTTTTACCTTGCCTCACCTCAACTTAACAGCAGTCCCGTAAGCAAGTATTTCCGCGGCGCCGCTCATCACCATAGATGTCATAAACCGGAGATTGACAACTGCATCCGCACCCATCTCTTCCGCTTTCTCTGTCATCCGTTTCAATGCGATCTCACGTGCCTCGCTCAGCATCTCCGTGTATTCCGAAATCTCACCACCGACTATCGTTCGGAATCCTGCTACTATATCCTTACCCAAATGCTTCGCCTGGATTACATTCCCTTTTACAAGTCCTAAAATCTCTACTATCTCCTTTCCCGTAACGAAATCGGTATTTACAACTATTACGCTCATGGCCTCAAGTCCTCCTCATTTATCTCCTCTTTCATCCTCTTCCATTCTGTATATCGCTCAAAGCATATTGTTATTAATATAATAACCGCACCGATACCCATCAGCACTATGCTGAGTTTTATGCCGAATAAGATTGTAAATTCGCCTACCTCTGGGTTAAATAGAGGATACAGACCATATGCACCCATAATTACCATTCCCGCGAGGAATACTAACATGCCTACCCAGATAGTCAATTTCACTTTTTCCGCTACCTCCTTTATCCTTCCATACACACATAGCAGAAGCCCCGAGATTGCCAAAACCTTCGGCTGCTTTGGTGGGGCCTCCACCAGAAATTATTATTTGGCCGTATCGTTCAACGGCAGCACGGGTAAATATGTACGATACTAATTAATTTGAATACAGAAATATTTAAAGGTGTTTCTCTTATATTTTACGTATGGCGGATACGAAGAAAAGCATAGCGGAGATAAACGAAAGAATTGAGGATGGCAGTGTTCATGTTGTGACAGCGGATAGAATGAGCGAGATCGTGACCGAGTTGGGTGCGGAAGAAGCAGCGAAGGAAGTAGACGTTGTCACCACGGGCACTTTTGGACCCATGTGCTCCTCAGGTGCATTTATCAACTTAGGTCATGCAGATCCGCCAATAAGGATGCAGCGAGTGTGGCTTAATGATGTAGAAGCGTATGCAGGAATCGCAGCGGTAGATGCTTATATCGGTGCAACGCAAGTATCTGAGAGCGTAGACTTAGACTATGGCGGTGGATATGTACTAGAAGATTTAGTAGCTGGTAAGCAGATAGAAGTGAAGGCCATTAGCTCTGGCACAGATTGCTATCCCCGGAAAGAGCTAGAGACAACAATTACGCTCGAAGATCTGAATCAGGCGGTTATGTTAAATCCACGAAATGCTTTTCAGCGTCATGAAGTAGCAACAAACTCCGCAGACAGAGCATTATACACTTATATGGGCACGCTACTTCCGAATTCACGAAATGCTAATTATTGTGGCGCCGGTACACTGTCGCCTATTTCTAACGATCCTGATTTCGAGACAATAGGGATAGGAACAAGGATTTTCCTCTGTGGTGCTCAGGGCCATATAGTGGGTATGGGGACGCAGCATGAGCCTATTAGCCGCTTTGGAACATTAATGGTCTCCGGGAACATGAAGGATATGAGTCCGGAATACATACGCGGTGCCACCTTATACCGATATGGCGTGACGCTGTACGTAGGTATTGGAATACCGATACCTGTATTGAATGCAAAGATAGCAGCGAAAACCGGGGTACGGGATTCCGACCTCACAACAGAAGTGATTGATTTTAGTGTTCCCAGGAGAGAACGTCCGGTAATGATGAAAGTAACATACGAAGAACTAAAGTCTGGAATGATCGAGATAGAAGGGAAGGAAGTGCCAACTTCGCCGCTTTCTAGTTTTTATATGGCGAATAAAGTTGCAGATGCATTAAAGAATGCGATAAAAGGTGGTGAATTCTTCCTGACACAGCCAGTAGAGCGATTGCCAACAGATACAGTCTGTAAACCAATGAAACAGACGAAGGAACTGCCACTGGTGAAGGACGTGATGATACGAGAAGTGGCAACGATAAGCGTGAGAGCGAGTATAGCAGATGCAGCGAAATTGATGATGAAATCTCAGATTACGCATATACCTGTTACATCAGAAGAGGGGAAACTCGAAGGGATAGTAACCGCCTGGGATATATCAACGGCTGTGGCGACGCGGCATGAGGGTTTGGCGGAAATAATGACAAGGAATGTGATAGCTGTGGATTCAGAGGAGCGTCTTGAACTGGTAATTAGAAAGCTGGAGAAGGATAACATTTCTGCTTTACCCGTCATTGACCGGGACCAAAGAGTCATCGGGATGATAACAAGTGATGGGATAAGTAGATTGATAGGTAAAGAGCGGAGATGGCAATGGAAACTAAGGCTCTGAAAGTAGATCTGTTATGTCTGGGTGCACGAATACAGGGCTTGGATAAGGGTAGGCGAGCAGGTGCAGGACCCGCAGCAGGTGGTATGTTCCTCTTTGGCGGCACGGTAGTCAACGTTCCAACACAGAGCTGGTTCGTTGCTCAGTCGCCATATACAGTGGAATCCGAAGACGGAGGAAGATATGTGCTTAAGAGAGACGGTGAACGAATCACGGAAGTTAAATTCCCGCAAGCGAAATTCCAGGAGTTAAAGACTAAAGAGGGGATACCATATTATAAACTCGCACTCTTACATGGCGCGAACTGCTTGGCTACTACCACGATACAGACCTGCGTTTACTGGAACACGGCAAAGCGCTGTAAGTTCTGCGCAATTGAGCTATCACTGAAGAGTGGTGCGACAATAGCGAAGAAGAAGCCGGAGCAGCTTGCCGAAGTTGCGCTTGCAGCGCAAAAGCTGGATCATGTGACGCATGTAACACTTACTACGGGTACAACTTCCACACCTGACAATGGTATAGATCACCTTATGGAAATAGCGAGCGCGATAAAAGAAGCAACCGGGTTGCGTATTCATGCTCAATTCGAACCGCCTGAAGACATTCGTATTATTGATCGTCTCTCGGATTCGGTGGATACTGTGGGTATTCATGTGGAGAGTTTCGATCGTGAAGTGCTGAATGATGTGGCGCCGTGTAAGGCGGAGATACCGTTTCAGCGTTATGTGGATGCATGGAAGCGAAGTGTAGATGTTTTTGGCGATAGTCAGGTCAGTAGTTATGTGATTGCAGGACTGGGCGAGAGCGATAATTCTATTATACGTGGTAGCAAGATGTTGGCCGAACTTGGCGTTTATCCGTTTGTTGTGCCGCTGCGTCCCATACCGGGCTCTTTACTCGAGAAGGAGAAGCCGCCAAGTCCTGATAGGATGCGTGCGATATACGAGCATGTGGCGGAGATATTGCGTGATACTGGCGTAAGTCAGAAGAAGAATAAGGCGGGCTGTGTACGCTGCCGGGCTTGTTCGGCGTTGCCGGACTTCGAGTGACGGCCGTTTAACCACGAGATTACAGAGATTTACATACAAACTTTCTTTTGTAGAAAGTTTGATCAAAGAAAGTCCAAAACCTACAGGGGCTTTGCACTTTTAATACTGATTTCCACGGATTAAAAGTGCAGAAGTCTGAGAGATACCCAACTTATGCATTTCATGCATCAACAGTAGTTCCGAAAGTAAATAAGGATTTCGTAAGAAATCTTGTCTTATTCAATGAGAATAAAAGGTGTAATCCAAAAGGGCAAGAAAAGGATAGTTTTATATACCTCTCTCGTCTTAAAGTAAAAATAGAGGGGAAAAGCCTTTGGTTCGCATTCTTTAAATTAAAGAAAAATGAGGTAAGAAAGGGGAGAGTTTTTCTTTTTCTGAAGAAAAAAATCAAAAAGCTTTTATATACCTATGTCATATCTATGATAACAGTGTAGTTTAAGTCATCGGTGGTCGTGCTTAAGTACAAGCCTTGTACTTAAGTGGCTGTCCC
>QENH01000133.1 GCA_003336485.1 Candidatus Methanophagales archaeon | reverse complement strand
TATCTTTTAGGCAGACTTAATAAAAACTACCTGCAATATGACCGGGAAACGTTATTATTTCAATACGGTACAGAACCAAATCAAAAGTGGACGATAGTTGGGCAAATATCTACGATCCCTGACGAAAAGGGGATTACTGTAGAAAAACCACAACTAAAGGAGGGATATAATATGCTTGATATGGAGAATATGATGGAATATATACTAAAACTTATGGTAACTACTGGACTGAAATTTTCTGTGTCATATCCTTCAATTGGTATTATTCCATTGGCAATATATAGAGTTTGAAGGTTGTTGAAGCCGTTCCGTCTTCAAAAGCCCAAATCGCAAAAAAAACACATCACGATGCGAGATTGGAGCGAGATAAAGAGCTTTATGAACGGCAGATAAAAATCGTGGATGCGCAGATAGATAAGCTGGTTTATGATTTGTATGGGCTGACGGAGGAAGATGTGAAGGTGGTGGAAAGAGGTTTAAAATGACAGAAGATACATATCCACCTAAAACGCTAGAATTAATCTATAACGAAGTGAAAGACGCATTAAATACGCAGTTTCAGTCGATGGAAGGACTCAATACAAAGGCAAGTGTCATTATTGGATTTGTTGGCGTGATAATCGGAATATCGTTACAGTTATATTCACAAAGCAATTCATATCTATTTGGCTCATGTATGACTTTGTTTATAATATCCATCTTCTTCTCGTTCTCTGCTTACAAAGGCAAAAGATATAGAAAAAATCCAGCACCGAGAGCCCTCACGGTAAAATATTTGAGGGAAGATGACAAAACGGTTAAGAAACAACTCATTGATAACTTTATTGAGTCTTTTGAGGATAACAAAACCAAAATAGAGGAGAAAGTTAAATATATTAACTATTGTCTTATATTCTTAGTTGTAGGGTTGATCGTTTTAACCTTAGGTGTGATTCTGGGGTAAGAAGATGGCAAACGAAGAAGAAACAAAAACAAAAACAAACACCAAAGAACCTGTCAAGATAAAACCAGATCCTGATCTAAAATCTGTCTACCATGATCATAAACCACACGTGAAAGATAAAGATAAAGGGTCTAAATGACAAAACAAAGTTTCACGGTATTAATAGAAAAAGATGTGGATGGCGTTTTTATTGGCACCGTCCCATCACTGAAGGGTTGTTATACATATGGAAAGACGCTTGACGAACTCATGGCGAATCTGAAGGAGGCGATCGAAGTACATCTTGAAGCGTTTGGCTTAGAGGAAAAAGAACTTCCCGCTACCCGATTCGCAGGTATTCAAGAGATAGTGGTAGAGGTGTAGATGAAATTACCTGAAAAAAACTTATAAGGACCCCCTGCCTTCTTCTATATATAGACTAATGACTCAAACAGATAAGGATAAGCCAATAGTATTTGTTAGCCATGTTGAGGAAGATGCCGTAGTAGCATCAAAAATCAAGAAGTGGTTAGAGGATAACTTGCTGGAAAGGATCGAGGTGTTCGTGTCAAGTGACAAAGGGATCAACCCGGGGGATAAATGGGAAGAGCGTATTATTGAAAAACTACGAAAATGCAGCATTGCACTAATTCTATGCACGCAAATGTCTGTGAGGCAACCGTGGATAAACTTTGAAGCGGGTGGTGCGTGGGTGAAAGGTGCGAGAGTAATCCCTCTTTGTTATCATGGTCAAAGAAAGGAGACGCTTCCTAGACCATTATCAAGTCTTGAAGCCATTGACCTTTCAGAACCAGACGATGTACGTAAATTACTTAACCTAATTGCAAAGGAGGCGGGATTACGTGCACCCGACATTGACCCAAATGGGTTAATAGCGGGATTACCTCAAAGAAACATTGAGGAGCTGGATGTAAATGGGAAATTGCCAGACATTAGAGTGGAAGTCAAACAGGCAATTGCTACCGGCGGGCAAGGAAGACCTATACATCTTCTTATCCTCGAAGCACAGAATCATGATAAAAATTCTGTCTTTCTGGGCTTGCCCAGCATTGCAAAAAAAAACAGCAGGAATAGTGTCACAATTGGTCTAGACCCAGTAACTCGCTTGCCCGTTCCAACAGGAGAGCTAAAACCGGGAGATTCAAGAAGTGTTCGTTTTGACCCAACGCTAGTTGAAATGGAAGACATAGAACAGTTGGGTGAAGTAATTTTTTGCGATAAAATTGGCAGGGAATTCAAGGGATCCGCGGCAGCTACTTTGAAGGCAATACAATTTTGGAAGGCGCTTGTAGAGGTTTAAGAACGCATAATTAAACTTTAAATGCACGAAAAAGATTTGTATCCCGCAGTGCAAAACTTCTTGAAGACGCAAAAGAATTGTCTTGCCGAATACGTTGGAAGTGAATTATCCCTGAAGCGAGGAAAAACCAGCCTCAGAGCAGACGTGTTTGGAATATCAAAATCAAACGAAGGCGAAAAGACCATCTATTTATGCGAAGGTAAAAAGGAACTAAATTAAAAATGTTTTTGAAAGAAGCTTAAACTTTCGGAATACCTAAATCATTACAAATTTTCTTTGCCAGAGCATCGTCAATTTCGACGTGTCGTGGTACTGTGGATGTCTTGCCTTTTGCTGGATTGTAGTACACCGTATGATTTCTGCCTTCACGTAAAAACACACAGCCGTGAGTTTTGAGATGTTTTAGGAGCTGCCGTCGTTTCATGACACAGCAATCTTTAACTCCTCACGAATAACGTCCTTTCCCACAAATTCACGTTCACTCAGCTCACGTAGGGTTTGATTCTAGTATTAGTTCAACAGCCTCCTTGAGATTTTCACGTGCTTCATCAATTGTTTCTCCTTGCGCATTTGCACCTGGCAACTCCTCAACAAAGGCTATCCACCATTTATCCGTCTTTTGGAAGACGGCAGTAAAGAGGCTCTCCATTTTTTACTCCTATGTATTACAAGGCTATCAGAATATAAATAGATATTTATTAAAGTCTTATCTTCCATTAACTAAAGACATCGTGGCAAATACGCCCCTTATAGCGCACAAAATAAATGCGAATGAAATAGTCTTATTGGATTATGTGAGCTAAAAATAACCCCCTTAAATCATCTGTTGTCTTTATCTCATGAAGTAGCCCCTCTTTGATGTCTTTTTCACTTCCACGTATCTGTTTCATCAGATTCTCATCACTCAAGATCTTCACCGTCTCAATCAACGATTCTACTTCACCGATTAATCCTTCGAAATCAGCCTTATTCATTGTCACTTCCCCATTCTCTTCCTCCAATTTTACGATGTTTATATTTACAGCTTGATATATTAACACGTAAATAGAGGATAGAAGATGCTTACAGAATATATCGAAGCGGCGCTGTCAAAAGCGAAGTATGAGATTATAGAGGATGAAGAGCCTTATTACGGCGAAGTGCCAGAGTTAGAAGGTGTGTGGGCGAGTGGCAAAACGCTGGAAGAATGCCGTAAGAACCTGGTTGAGGTTATTGACGGATGGATAATAGTAAGACTGAGAAAGGGATTACCCATACCACCAATAGGTGCGTATAAAATAGAGGAATTGTCAACGGTGGAAGTCAGTGCCTAAATCAAAGCTCTATCCTGTTTCTTGGATAGAATTGGTGAAACGACTTCGTAAACTTGGTTTTGAGGGGCCTTATCAAGGTGGGAAGCACCCATATATGTTACGGGATAATCTGGTTTTAACCATTCCAAACCCACATCGGAAAGTGATCGGCGTTGATCTTCTCTCTCGAATCCTGAAGCAAGCTGGAATAACACGGGAGGAATGGCTTAACTTTCGTTAATAGCAAAAATATGATAGCGCATTTTGAAGAATTTGAAGCAGAAGATTTTTTTTATTTCGCATTATTTAATTCTCGTGGGTTTCAACATTAATGAGGTAACACTAATTTTATATGGATAAAGTATAAAGGTGGTGTAGGGAGGATGAACATGGCAACCGTAACGAAAAAGTCAGGAATCGATAGTCTTACCACCAAGGATTTCTCACGTATTAGTAGAAGCAACGAATGAACCATGAGTAGATATAGCCCTTAATATCGTTATAACTGACTTTCTTGAAAGTCGGTTAGAAGAAGCTATAAAAAAGATTGATGCATTTGAAGATAAATGGGCGATGACTTTTGACGAGTTCAAAGAACGATGTGGGCATGACGAGTTACCAGATAAGAGCGATCCATACTCCTGGGAAGTAGAGGAAGATTTTAGGGAATGGGAAGCGGCAGAAACACCAAAAAAGCATTATTCGCGTATTTTGGATAGGTATTGATAGAGATAATATCCGGGGTTGGCATGAACACCCATTTGAAGATCCAACTACGCACAGAAAATGCGACAAGGTAACTTTCAAGCATTTTCTTGAGAATGTAAAAGAACTTTTAAAATAGGAGTTTTGGATATAAAAGTAGAGTAGTTACGCTAGGAAAGTAATAAAACATGACTTTCGGCCATGTGGATTATAACGACAGGTTAAATTAAACAACTTTAAAATCATACACAAATCCTGTTGGATCTTTTATGTCCATACGATTAATGACATCGAGTGCAGATTCTAACTTCCTCATAATATATTCTTGTTTTGGATTTCTCTCTATAAAAATATTCCGGTGGTCATTATCGACCTTCACTTTACCACGGAGATCAATTATGGTCTCAAAAAGCCGCTGTAAAGTCATTTTTTCACCATTGAAGCATTTTTCCAGCAGATGACAGCATATATTCGCGAATGAAATCCTGAAGCAGGTCATTATCTGGTCTAGCTCCACATCCACACGGTAAATCTTCTTCTTATCAATGATCCTTGCGAGCTCCTCTTTTTTCTTCTTCAACGATTTAAACGGCTTCTCGTGACCCTTTTCTATCTTCTTTATCTCCCTCTTAAGGCTATTTATCTCCCTCGGAATGCTCGTCAAAATCCCCATATCTCGCTCAGATAGCTCCCTCTCCCCGTTCACCACTGTAGACTTCTCTCTGTATCTCCTCTCCTCATTGATCCTCGCTTGTAGATTCCTCTCTATGCCCATTTGGGGCACCACGCTTCTTTGATGAGTTTTTGAATTCTGAGTTCTTCTTATATCTTTGCGCGGAAGAAGGAGTATGAGGATTATCGTATTTGGCGAGTTTAGCTTTTAGCTCTTCAATTAGTTTTGCCTGCTCAGCAATTATTTTTGCTTTCGCTTCGTTATCCCCTTTCAACTCTGCTACTATTTTCTCTAGCCCCTTTATCTGGAGCTTCAAACTTTGATAATCGCTTTCTGTTACAGACATCCCGCTATTCCGGTCCCCATCATCAAAAAAGTAATGTGGCCATGCCTATTTAAATATGTTTGTCTTATGAGGCTAATTTTGAGTGAATAGGCTATTTCCATTACCATCTAGGATATTAATATCGCGGGGAAAGTTATGCAGCTATACAAATACCACAAAGATATCGGAGGATTACATTACATTGGTGATTTCAATGATTATGTTGCACAGGTCATAGAAATGCATGAAGGCAGGTGCGATTTCGTTGCTCGGAGAACATCCCATCACGATTTTGTTCTGCAACGAATGAATGACATACAACTATCAGAACAATTCCGATACCTTTATTATTATACATCTCAATATAGAAGGTGAGAGGATGAGCGTATCAGGATATGCATATTCATATGCGCGGGTAATGTCGCGGATGAGCGATATTTTGAGTGAAGGGCGATTAAAAGACCTTATGGTCATGGGGACGAAGGACGATTTTATATCTTCGCTGATGGATACCACGTATAAGGAGAAGTTAACAAAAGCGCCTTCGACAGACCTGCGGAATATAGAGTTGGCGCTTAAAGGCGAGCTAATAGACCAATATTTGATGGTGCTGCGGTCAACGCGCGGCAAAGTAAACGCTTTCTTTGAGGAACATTTCAGAAGATTTGAAGTGAAGAATCTGAAAGCGGTTATCATAGCGAAAGCTACGGGTGCGATAACAGAGGAACCGCTCTTCTTCCCTGTTGAAGACTTCTTTGGCCGAAATATGGGCGGATTAATGGACGCTGATTCAATGAAGGATCTGATAATGCGGTTAGAAAACCCATACAAGCGAGTGTTAGAGGCGGTGCTTTTGGAATACGAAGCGAGAAAAAAGGCATTGATTCTTGAAAGCGCCCTTTACCAGGATTTGTGTGGCGCTATATGGGCGCGGATGACCGGGTTAGGACCCAAGGATAGGGCGATAGTAAGGAAGATAATTGGCACTGAGTTTGACATAATAAACATCACGACTTTGTTAAGATGCCGGGCAGCGGGAATAGAGGCGGCGGAGATGACGAAATACTTCTTGCCTTATTCATATTCATTCGATTTCAATACAGATAATGTAAATGCTTCGATGTCCGCAGAAGATGCGAGTACAGTTGTCCAATTGTTGCCCCCTTCTGCATATAAGGAAGTGTTAATGGGTGCTATCTCCGAGTACGAAGAAGAAAAATCACTTATCCCTTTTGAACGAGCACTAAGGAATCTATTTTCCGATACTATAAAGAATACACTACGTGGTGCGCCCATCAATATTGGTACGATAATAGGTTTCCTTTACCTCAAGGAACTAGAAATAAAAAACCTTTGTTCTATCTCCGTATGTAAAGAGAATGATCTATCGGCAGAAGAGACAATGGGGATTGTTATGTTATAAACTTTAACGGAGTATATATAGAACAACGATGCTTAGACCAGTGGAGATGCGGGAGCTGCGAATTGTCACGTTAGATGAAGATGTAGATCGAGTGCTCAAGAGGCTAGAATCTCTGGGCAATGTGCATCTAACAGATGTAAAGGAGTTCTTAGATGCCTGGGAAGGGCTAATAGAACCCACAAAGGCAGATACGAAGCTGCTAAAAAGCTCGGAACTATTGGCACGGCTAGATAACCTGATCTCGATTTTACAGCCTCCGGAAGCTGAGACTAAGAGCCTAAAGGAGACGCTATTTAAAGCGCCGGAAGAAGAGCAGATAGAGCGGATAAAAGTAGCGGAGCCCAATTTGGCAGAGCTGGATGGAGAGTTAGATAGCTTAGATGCAACAGTAAATAAGTTAATATCGGGTAATGAGAGCTCGAAAGAAGAATTATCAAGTACAAAGGATATATTACACGTATTAGCGTTATTAGACGGTTTTGAGATTGACTTGGATTTCATAGGCGAAAAGGAATTTGTTATTGTGCACGCGGGCAATTTACCGAGCGTGAATTTGGAAGCGTTGAGCACAAATCTCAAAGAAGTAACCGGTGACAATAACTTCATTGCTTCTAAGGAGCTAACCGGCGAAGTATCTTTTGCTGTCGTTGTGGCCTTGAAAAGTGATAAGACAGCAGTAGCGAAAGCGCTGAGGGCTGCGGACTTTGAAATATGGCAACGACCTCCGCAGGGTGATATGCCCAAGAGGACAAAAGACGCAATAACTGCATTAAATGCTAAGGTTGCTGATTTGGAGAGCGGGATAAAGGATAATAAGCGCGAATTAGCAGTAATAAGAGATGAAAGGTTTAATGATTTACTTGTGATGCATGAACTCGTGCAAATAGAGGAGAACAGAGAGAAGGCAAAGGTTCTTTTCGGTAAAAGTGCACGCACGCGAGTTATAGAAGGATGGACACCGAAAGAAGAGGTTGACCGGGTAATAGACGGTATAACTGATGAGACCGCCGGATTTTGCGTTATCGATGTGAAAGAGCCGAAGAGGGAGGACGTGCGGGTGCCGTCTTTACTGAAGAATCCGAAAATCGTGAAGCCCTTTGAATCGATAGTGGGCATGTATGGTCATCCGTTATACAATGACATAGACCCAACATTGATTACTGCTATAATGTTCCCTATCCTTTTTGGTCTTATGTTCCCGGACATAGGACATGGCATGTTTTTACTTGCGATTGGTTTCGCATTGATGTTTGCTTTTAAGGGCTTGGGAAAGGAGATTAAGGGTGTGGGCGTAATATTAGTGTTATGTGGTTTTTGTTCGTTGATCATCGGCTTTTTGTTCGGTGAATTCTTCGGCTTAAGTGAGTATGCACACCATTTGGTTCATGATTCTATGGGCATGAGCATTCCGGAGATATTCGTCTTCGAGCCTTTGTGGTTCGAGCCGATCCCGAATGTGACAGTTATGTTCGTCGTAACGATGCTAATAGGGACGCTACACATGGGGCTTGGATTACTGCTCAGTGCGATAAACAAAGTCGCAAGTAGAGACATGTTCGGTATTTTATGGGAGGCGGTAAAGATTTGGTGCTTGTTTGGGACTCTTTATTTCTTACTTTTGTTACTCAGTTCTTCTCTTGAAGGGATAGACATAGGTATTGCGGTTTTCGTCGCTACTGTTATTTCTCATATTGAACCAATGGCAGGTTTACTTTTTTTGGTAGCACTCCCGGTACTTATACTCTTCGCTCTCAAGGTTGTTTCCGAGTTGCGGCATGAGAAACACGGTAAAGCGGAAAAGGGTGAGAAGCTGGCAGGCATGGACTATATCATCATACTCATAGATGGTTTAATAGATGCAGTACTGGAGAATCTCTTCAGATTTCTTGCGAATATCGTCTCTTACGGCCGGATTCTCGCGTTAGCATTATGCCATGCGGCGTTAATGGAGGTGTTTATTCTTTTGGCTTTCATGTGCGCGGGAAGTATCGCAATAGTCGGACCAGTGATAGGGATTGTTATATTCATTGCCGGGAATGCGGTAGTGATCGTGCTTGAGGCGATAATGGCAGGCATCCACACAATCAGGCTGCATTTCTACGAGTGGTTCACCAAGTTCTATGATGGTGGCGGGATAGAATTCTCGCCGTTCCGATTTAGTAGGACTTATACGGAAAGGGAATGATTGTGGGGTGCAAGATGCATGATCATTTTGTTATGAAATAAAGCCACATTGTTTCATTTTACCTATTCTCGTTCCTTGCGGGAATGGGAGTTGCATCTGCGTGAGAAGAAGAAGTAATAGGTGGAGTTAAGATGTGATGTAAAATGGTAGCGATAAAACGAAAGGGGATAAGAATAAAAGAACTGGCAAACTACGGCTCTTCTCATCATCCGGCATATACAATAAATGTGGAACTAGAGATAGACGTTAGTGAAGGCCCGGATACGCTTCATCGGCTTTTTTGCCAAACCGGACTCATATCGAGGGAAACCATCCCTTTTGATGTGGTATCTGATTTCCGCGGGTCTGCAGAGGATAACCCGTTTTATTCCGCAGTCATCATGCACGAAGGCATCACAAAAGAATATAGGGTGATGGCAAGGGACACAGGCGGTTCCACAAGGTCAGGGATAATTTATGAGCCCGTAGTATATCCCGAAGAACTCCGTTTGATGCATCCTGCGGAGTTCGCTCAATTAGGTATAGCGGTAATGGCTTGGGGACTACATAACTACAAGTATTATTTCTTGCGTTTTATCGCCTCTAAGCGGTATGAAAGTTTCAATATCCAGGTGAATCGGGTGGGGGCATTGACATTTTTAAGACTAAACCTTGCGGAATCAGGGCTAGAAGAGAAGAAAGCACCTTGTTCGTGGTATCTGAAGCGGCTTTCGATCTTTGAGGGGTTTAACCTGGAGGAGAAAGTGAGCAAGGAAATTGATGCAGGATACAGGATGCAGGATACAGGTTAAATCGGGGTTCAGACACATTTTTCGTCCTTACTGCCATTTTTATCGAATCAACACCGTCTTGAGGAACAGATATATAGTTTCCTTTCGGCATATGCAACGTTAGGACGTTTCTACGTATATTTTGTAACTTCGGGAATATCAACGGTAGCACCTATGTTCGCTTTACAATGACAAAATAATACTCCTACCCTTATTTCTTCCTCTTCCGTATCGCTCTCTTTACACAGATTATAACGAGAAATGGCGACGATACAAAATATAATCGAAAAAAACCGAAAAGTTTTTAAAGAGAAAGTTCTTTATATACATCCGCTATATGTGCATGTATATATGCAAAGCTAAAAAAAACGGAGGTGATATTGGAAGATGGATAAGAGAAAGAAAGTGCTGATAGCTATTTTGAGTGGTGCAATCCTATTGGGCGCGCTCTCATTTAGTGTAGCCATTGATGACGATTATACGTCCGGACTAACTTTGGAAGACGCAAAGAGGGTTATAGCGGCAGCAGAAGAAAAGGCAATTGCGGAAGGCCTGCGAATGAACATCGCAGTTGCGGATGTAGGTGGCAACTTAGTGGCTTTTGAAAGAATGGACAAGGCATGGTTGGGGAGCATAGACATAGCCATTAACAAGGCATATACTGCGGTTGCGTTCAATATGACAACCGAAGCTTTGGGAGCGGCATCACAGCCGGAACAATCGCTATTTGGGATACACGCATCGAACGACGGTAAATTGATAATATTCGGCGGTGGCATTCCGCTGTATAGAAACGGCGAGCTTGTTGGCGCAATTGGTGTTAGTGGCAGTTCAGTACCTAATGACATAACAGTTGCAGAAGCGGGCGAAGCAGCTTTTTAAATATGAATAAATGCCCGGCTTCTCTTTTTATTTTTTATAAATAGGTAGATAAGATATTAATACCTTTGAACATAGACAATGGAACTAAAAGCAAGTCTCGAGTTTGAAAAACGAATAGGCATATGGTTTTACAGTACGATTTCGGAAGGAATAGGCGGAACGATAAAGACAATACCGGCGGACTTTAATGTTCGTGAAATTACGAATAGGACGGAGCGAGAAGAGGGGAAATATCTGATTGCCGAATTGACGAAGGATAACTGGGACACTCATGGCGTGATAAGAGAGATCGCACATAGGCTGCGAGTTAGCCGGAACCGAATAGGGTTCGCAGGCACAAAAGATAAATTCGCAGTGACGAAACAGAAGATAAGCATCTGGAGCACAGAAGAAAACGAGCTGGCGCGAGTAAACATCGCCGATGTAACGTTAGATGTAATAGGTAGGTCGAATAAGGCGGTTTCCTTAGGCGACCTCTATGGGAACGAGTTTGAAATTGTTATTCGTGGCGTAGAAGGCAGATACGAGTCGGTAAAAGATAAAATTGATGCGATAACAAACGAAATAGGAACTAATGGCGGAATAGCCAATTTCTTCGGTGTTCAGCGCTTTGGCATCATCCGTCCGATAACGCATGTTGTGGGTAGACACCTGATAAAAGGCGATATAAATGGGGCTGTTATGTCTTACCTCGCCGACATCTTCCCGGGCGAAAGCGAAACGGCGAAAGAAGCGCGGATGTTATGTAAGAGCGGCAAACTAAAAGAGAGCTTGAAAATAATGCCGTTACGGTACGAGAGGGCGATGTTGAATGCGCTGATAAAACGCGACGGTGATTCCCTTTCTGCTTTTCATAGTCTTCCTAAGAACTTGCAAAAACTGTTTGTCCATGCTTATCAGTCTTATCTCTTCAATCTCATCGTGAGTCAACGAATGAAGCAGAATTTACCGTTTAACGAGGCAATAGCAGGCGATGTGGTATGCTTCCACAATGAATTTGGATTTCCAGACCCAGATAAGGTGGAAAAAGTCACCACGAATAAAATAGAAGGGATGAACCGGTTATTAAAGCGAGGTCGAGCTTTTGTCACTGCCCCCATCTTTGGCTATGAAACTGAGTTTGCAGACGGCGAGGTAGGTGCGATAGAGCGAAAGGTTCTGGAAGATGAAGCGATAGAACTGGCCAATTTCCGTATCGAGAAGATGTCAGAACTAAGTTCTAAGGGCAGAAATAGGCCGGTGTTGTTACCGGTGGAGTTAAAAACAGAACTCAGCGACGATGAACTCAATCCAGGACTGTTAAAAGTAAAATTGAATTTCTTCCTGCCTAAAGGCAGCTATGCTACCGTCTTGTTGCGAGAATATATGAAAAATGTTACCCGGTGATTTGCTCCTCACGCGACTAAAAAAGGACCGGATATATCCCGATTTTGTGCCGATAGATGTAGAGCATCTGGAATTAGCCAGGGGACTTATAGAAGTTTATCACGATCTTAGCGGTAAAAGGAAGAGCGAAATAGACGACATCGTGATAGAATTGGAACAGGGCTTGGATTTCAAACGTATAAGGGGATTGAGAACGCTCTTAGAACGGCGATGTAGCTTCAAGTCACAGTTCATCATTGAACCTGTATTGGCACGTAAAGCGGTCTTTGAAGCGGCAAGCAGCAAAAAAGTCACCAATATAAAAGAGCGGGCTGATGTGATCGAAGAGGTAGCACGGGGACAGAACATTTCGGTTACTGATTTAGAACACTCTTTATGGGCAGACCACGAGTCCAAGCTGGTTTTGGCCGACTTTTCACCGTTAAATCCGGAAGAGCTGCTTAAGCTCTATAACCTCTCTCTTGCACAAACGCTATTGTTTAAAGCTACTGGCATGACCATCGCATTTAGAGGTAATTATAAAGATATTTTCCGTAGAATCAAGTATCTCGGCTTGATGTATATCCATGAAGGCGGGAATAGAGTAAGGATAGAAGGTGCGTCTGCATTACTGAAGTTAAGTGAGCGGTATGGTACGTCACTGGCGAAATTGCTGCCTGAGATTGTTAATAGCGATGATTGGGCGATAGAGGCCGAGATTGTCATCAGACGCGATATACCGCGGATTTATCGGTTTATTCTGGATAGCACGAGTAAGAATTTGTTAATGGCAAAAGAGAAAGCGGCAAAAACTACGTTCGATAGCAGTGTTGAGGAACGGTTTTATAATGCGTTCATAGCATCACCGGCATCGAAGAGCTGGGAAGTGATAAGGGAGCCGGACGCGGTTTTCACGAGTAAAGGCGTATTTATACCGGATTTCATGTTCACGCATAAAGAGCTAAAAATAGAGACATATTTCGAGATCATGGGGTTCTGGACCGATGATTACATCAGGCGGAAATTGTCTAAACTCCGGGCTCTGCCGTTTCATATCCTTATGGCAATAGATAAGAACCTTGCGTGTTTCAATACTGCTAATTTCGTGTTGGGGCTCAATCACCCCGTGATTCTGTACGCCAGGAAAGTCCCTGTTGGTGAGGTGGTCAAATATTTAGCGAAGATCGAAGAGAACGAGATAAAAAGACAGGTAGAAAGTTTGGAAGGTGTGCAGATAGAACTTGAGGGTGATATAATCCCTATTACGGATATTGCTATGCGATATGATGTCTATAAAGAGGCAGTAAGAGCGTGTTTTAATGACCCTGACTATATCGTGTTTAAAGAGCTAGTGGTAAAGAAGGAGTTGTTGGACAAAGTGAAAGATAAACTTGTCACTACACATTCGTATGTGGATGCAAAGAGGACTATTGATGGTTTCGGCTTACCAAATCACGATGAAGTTCTGGCCGAACTAGGATTCAAAGTAAAGTGGATGGGTTTGGATATGGATGCTGCAACTATTGAGTTAAGTTCTTCCTTGTAGGTGGGGTTATGCAGCACTAAAACCTGGGTGAGGAAATATCAAAAGTTTTTATACGCAGAAACTCAAGATTTGTTTGTGAAGGTAATATGTCAGAAGAATTTATCGTTGCCGAGAATCTCGACCTTGCATGGAGTAATTTTGACCCTTTTTTTACCTTACCTGCTAATAGTCCGTTTCACGTAGAGCGAGAAGGTAAACCCTTATATAAGCTAATTAGAGCCCTTATGCGTCAGCACAGACAGCAGCCTAAGTACTTCTTTTCTGGACATAGAGGCTGCGGAAAGTCAACAGAACTAAACAGACTTGCCGCTGCTGAGGAAATCAACAAGAAATTTTTTATTGTGAAGTTCTCGGTTAAAGATGTATGTGATGTTAACAATCTTAATTATGTTGATGTTCTGTTCTCTATGGGGGCGCAATTATATATCCAGTATATTGGCGCGGGCAAGAAACTGAGACCAGAGCTAATAAAAGAGCTTGAGGGCTGGGGAAGCAGCATTGAGCGGGAGATGGAAAAGACAAACTCTGCGGGCGTTTCTATGAAGGGTGGGATTGAGGCATTTTTTCTCTCTATACAGGCAAAAATCAAGTCTGAGTCTACTACAAGGGAAACCATCAGGAAACAAATAGAACCAACGCTTTCTGAACTCATTGATAAAATAAATATGATCATTGCTGATATCGAAGGCAAAGAGCATAAGAATGTGCTTGTTATAATTGATGATCTGGATAAATCCAGTTTAGAGCAAGCAAAGGAGATCCTTTATAATAACTTTACGGCTATTACTCAGCCCAAATGCTATATCGTTTATACCGTCCCAATATCTATATTCTTCGCCCATGAATTTACTGTGATACGGGAATCGAAGTTTTTCCTTCCCAATATTAAGTTGCACACGAAGAATGATAGAAACAGCATATACGAGCCTGGCTATAAGCTGATGCAAACGTTCGTTTATAGAAGAATGAGGAAGGAGTTAATCGAGCCAGAGGCACTTGATTTTGCCATAAAAATGAGCGGCGGTGTGTTCAGAGAAGGTGCGCGGATAATGCAAATCGCAGCGGACTGCGCAATAGAAAAAGAAAGGGCCCGTATATTAAAAGAAGATGTGGAACGGGCAGAACGCGAAATAAGGAGCGACTTTAAACGTATTCTAAAATCTGATGATTATGAGACTCTTAATGAAATCTATAAAAATAATGAGATACGCGGGATAGAGAAGATAGGGCACTTATTGCATAATCTCAGTGTGCTTGAGTATGTGAACGATGAAACTTGGAGTGCCGAGCTAAATGCATAATATCCAGTTGGTGAAAGTCCAACCTGAGGAAAGGTTAGCCGCCCCCTCAGAACTGAACCCTGCATCCAGTTTGGTAACGGGCTGTGGTGAAGCCAGGGGAATGGGATACTGGGCCGCAACGCAAGTGAAGGGATTCAGCCACGAAATATTTATTGTTCCGGAGGTCGACGTTGTCTTGTTGACGGAAGGCAGTACTCTCATCGCCGATAGTCTTATTGGGACATGGCAAGGCGATGCGAGCCCGGCGGGGTCCGAGACCGTGGCAC
>QENH01000134.1 GCA_003336485.1 Candidatus Methanophagales archaeon | reverse complement strand
ATCTCATTCAGCATTTTCTCAGCTTTCTCCAACGCTGGCTTATATTCTCATGCTGCCCGCTCTTTTGCGATTTTGCCATGCTTTTTCGCCTTCTCCAAATCGCCAGAATTTAAATAAAACTCCGCTATAAAGTTGTGTATGTCCGCCTGCTTCAATCTGTACTCGCATCTGTCTGCAATCAGCAACGCTTCTTCTGCATATTTCGATGCTTCTTCTTTGTGGTTCTGCGTCAACCGGAGTTTCGCAAACTCTAAAAGAATGTCTGGCTCAAATACCGCAAGATTTATTTTCCTGTCATGGGTTAATGCTTCGGTTAAATGCTTCTCGGCTTCAGGAAGATTCCCTTTCATTATGTATGCAGCACCGAGTAGCCATTCTGCTCCGATGATCTCGCTTTCATAATGTTCAGCACCCGCAAGTTCACGGGATTTCCTGGCATAGTTGAGGGCCTCTTCGGCGTTGGACATGAGAAGAGCACGGGTGGAGAGATAAGAATGAGATAACCCGTCATTTTGTTTTTTCTCCTAATTTTTGTGCAATTTTAATAGCAGCTTCAATTTCTTTCTCTGACTCACCAAACTCGCCTTGATAAGCAAGCAGTTGCCCGAGTTTCCGATGACCAACCGCTTCTTCAAAACCCTCCTTGATCTCACGGCTGATTTCAATCATTCGCCTGAAATTGGCTTCAGCCACCTTGAGTTCGCCTATTCTCATTTGATTGTCAGCGAGGTTGCCCAAGCAGATGGCTAAATGCTGTTTATTAGCATCTTGCTTTTTATAAATTTCATTAGACATTTCAAACAGAGAAATTGCTTCTCGGGACCGACCTGAATTCGCATACGAATTTGCAAGCGCATTTAGTGTCCATGCTTGAGCTAATTCGTTTTTCAATCTTGGTACTTTATCCTCACGCTCTGGAGATAAAGCACGAAGAAGTTCAATTATTGTCTGATATGCTCCAAATTTATAATATAAGTCGCCATGAAGTCTATTATGAAATAAAACCATCGCCTCATCATATCCTCCTGCTCTCACTGTGTGCTGATACAATTCAATAACAGATGTCAAATCATTCACCGACTCAATCCTTTCTGGCTCTGGAATTGTAGCAAAATAATCCCGGAGTTTGGAATGAACTTTTTCTTTGTCCGTTAATCTTTCCTTGTAGCAGTACCACCTCACAATCGGATGCATATCCAATTTAACTTTAGCACGCTTCTCTTCCCTGAAAAGCAAGCCTCGATCCACGAGTTCACGCAGAACGCCGTTGAATTTCTCTTCACTGCCAAAATCGTTGAAGATGGCAACTGTATCGTAATTCATAGGACTTCTAAATGCGGAAATCCTGCTGATCAAACGCTGCTTTTTTTCGTCCAACGAATTATAAGCGAGTTCTAAGATGTTGTGCTCTTTTGGAAGCAATTTCGGCAGTGGGTTGTGCCGGGTCCACGCTTTAATATCGCAATGGTATCTTAAATCCCGAATAATCATACCAGAAAGAAGCCTCAAAGAAAGAGGATGGAAACCATAAGCACGACAAACTTCTTCTATTTCTGCTCTCGTTCCCTTAACGCCCTGTCTTTTGAAAAAATCCACTGCATCTTCCTTGTCCATCGCTTTCAATCCCTTGCTTACAACCCCATCAAAATCGTCAAGTTCCTTGGGAAACAAACGACTGGTCAGCAACGTTTTTGTTCGTGGATTTCCACTTCCCAACCACTGTAGAAACATACCGCAATTCGGCTCGATGCAAGCACGAAAGTCCACGCGTTCATCCTCTTTAACCTCATCGCCCTGGTAAGGTGAGCCCAAATTGTAATAAGCACGCAACACCCTTTCTACACCATCAAGCACCAAAATAAAGCGATTATCGCACAGAATTTTATAAAGAAACTCCATCTGGTCCCTTGTTGATTCAAGCGAATTCCAATCAACCTCATCATCGCAGAAGTACTCAATCGCCTTCTTGAGAAATCTACCAAAACCCGACTCATAGTCATAGAATGACCACCAGACAATCTTCCTCGGTTGTTCGTCACTCCCCTTAATATCTTCCATAAGCCAATACCATGCTAATGCAGTCTTTCCCATACCGCCAATAGCAATAACAGATAACATCGGGTGATTGCCTCCTGTCAGCCAGTCGGTTAACATTTTCCGCTCTTGCTTTCTGCCGGTAAAATTCGCCTGCAATGCGTATGGATGTGCAATATACGGCGTAACAGGAAATTGCTTTAGGTCCAACGTCAATTTATCTATCATGAAGACCAACAGGAGTCGAAAAATAGGAGCACGTATGTTTCTTTGAGAGCACCGAACGGAATTCGTTAATACGTTCTCGATTTTCATCTGTAAGCTTAGGCGGACATGAAAACTCATCATCTGTCAAATAAACCCGAACAGGACTCTTTGTCTTCAGTGCGTGCTCATACTCTAATTGCGTTATTGAAATCTCCTCCCCTTTTGGTCTATCCCCATATCTATATGCAACAAGGAGAACAAAAGCATCGCATTCTTCTACTCGCTCAGGGCAAAATTCCGTAGGCTCATGCGTGTGGCTCTGAAACGTTTCCATTCCTACAAATTCGTTTCCACTTTCTTCTATCGCCTTCTTTGCTTCAGCCCGATACTTCTCCAAGTCCAAATACGTTGAACTAACAAAGATTTTCATTGGTATAATAAATATAGCATTTGTATATTTATTCCCTCTATCCCTTCCTTTGCTTCTACATATGTTCCTGTATTTTATCTTTCAACCAGACGTTGATTCATGTGTGTTTTAATATTCGTGAGTTCCATTACAATAACAAAGGAACGAATATGACGAAAATCGCAATCATCGGAAGTGAGCAGAGTGGTAGAACCGCACTCGCATCAAAACTGGGCAAAAAAGGAAACGTATCTGACGTTACCATCTATGACTTTGCAAAAAGCGGTACAGTACTCATGACCGTAGATGCCACTGGTTATCCGAAGTCAATAAAACCGCTCGTAACAGCACTGAATCTCGCGGACATCGCGCTTTTGTGCATTCCGCCAACAGGTCTTGACACCTACACCGGCGAGTGCATAGTTGCGCTTGATCTCTTGGGCTGCAAACATGGGCTCGTGGTTCTGACCAAATCCGATACCTCATACCCGTCGGCACGCAAAGAGTTGAAGAAGAGCATCAGAAAGATCACGTCTGGCACGGTTCTTGAGAACTGGGACCAGATCGCCATATCTACTACCTCGTTCGAGGGTATGGAAGAGTTGAAAGAGCTGATCGCTTTGACCGGCGAAAGAGTGGATGATGAGCTCGCACGATTGAATGAGCTTCCGCCGCGTGTTGTAATTGACCATGTCTTCAATGTGACCGGTATCGGTTGCGTGGTTCTGGGCATGGTCTGGCAGGGCACGATACATGTAAAAGAGAAGATGACATTGATGCCGGTCGATAAGCCGATTGAGATTCGATCGATTCAGATGCATGACGTTGATGTAAAGAGTGCGCCGGCAGGTGCAAGGGTTGGATTGGCGTTGAAGAACATCCTGTCAAAGGCTGTAGAGCGAGGACACGTGATTTCAAACGACGAGACCATAGCCACGGATTTTACGTTGAACTGTACGCTTTCGCCGTTCACAAAACGCCTTGATGTAGGTGTTGTGCTGCATATATTTGTAGGGCTCCAGTCAGCACCCGTACGTGTCGAAAAGATCGTGATGGACGGCGATGTCGTAGATCACGTTGCAGCCGGCAGAGAGTGCGTCTTGACGCTTTCCGGTTCAAAGAAAGTTGCATACTCAGAATCAGATAGGTTCATCATTGCCAATCTTGACGATAAGCAGCGGTTTGTTGGATATGGTTTCTGTGACCAAAGTCCCTGAACCGGTCTCATTCAATGAGCAGGCGCCAATAAGAGGACATGAGGAAGCGATGATAGATTACACTCAGAACTAAATGGCGATAAGAAAGGACTTATTTTTTTATGCAAGATATTTACATTAAAGGTTGAGGGGCGTTCAGGCACGCAAACTGGAGTATGCCTTTCGTCTCATACTCAAACCAAAAGAAGAAGGCAGGGGAGACATATCGCCATTTCGTGCTTTGATGACTACTCTCTCGGGTACCATAGGCACAGGCAATATAGCAGGAGTTGCCACGGCTATCTCACTCGGCGGTCCAGGTGCGCTTTTCTGGATGTGGTTAACCGCCATAGTGGGAATGGCAACTAAGTTCGTTGAATGTACTCTTGCACTCCATTTCCGGCAAGAATTGCCTGACGGTACCATGATCGGCGGGCCATTCTATTATCTTGAACGAGGCCGGAAGAGCCCGCAATTGGGGCTGATATTGGGTATGGCGTTCGCCATCTTTGGTATCTTTTCGTCCTTTGGCATCGGCAATATGGCCCAGGCTAACTCGGTATCGCTTGCATTGAAGGATACGTTCAATATACCGGGTATTGTCTCGGGCTTGGTATTGGCATTTGCAGTAGGTCTTGTCGTTATTGGCGGGATAAAAAGACTAGGTTATGTAGCAGGGAATCTGGTACCGTTCATGGCGACTCTTTATATCTTTGCCGCTATGGTTGTTTTGATACTGAACTACGAGAATATACCGGGCGCTTTTTTACTTATAATAGAGAGCGCATTATCGGGCCAGGCAGCAGTAGGCGGATTTGCGGGCGCTACAGTGGCATATGCGGTACGATTCGGAATAGCAAGAGGCGTGTTTTCCAATGAGGCCGGCTTGGGCAGCGCACCGATAGCTCATGCTACTGCCAAGACAAAGCACAGTGTCAGACAGGGCTTGATTGCCATGTTGGGGCCTTTTATTGATACCATTGTGGTCTGTTCCCTGACCGGCCTTGTGATTGTATCCACCGGCGCATGGGAGACGGGCAAGACCAGTACCTCATTGAGCATCTACGCTTTCAACTCACAAATCGGATATGCCGGTGATCTGATAACGCAGATGTCGGATTCTACCGTGCCTTCCTCAAAATATATTATTCTGCCTTCTTAGTGGCTATCGTCATAGGTACCAGTGTGGTTGACTTTCCAATGGCGGCTACATACCTCGTGGACCTCTGGCTGTTCTCTGATATTACCAATGCTTTGATGGCCATTCCCAACTTGATAGGGCTACTTCTATTGAACAAGATCGTGGTGGGTCTGCTTAAGGATTATTTCAAGTCGTAATATGAGACGTGATTTAGCTAAGATCATTGACATCAAACGTTGCAACCGCTCATTTCGCATATAAAAAGTAGCTAAACAAATTGTTAAACTATTTAAATACAATTGCCCATAATGAAGAAAATGCCGAAAAAAAATAATTAAGGCAATGAAAGATGACAGAAGAGTTCGATGATTTGATAAATGAGTTGGAAGCGGCCATACAGAAAGAGGAGAAGGAACTTTACAGTGAAAAGACACTAGAAGAAGCGTATAACCCAAAAAACGTTGGTGTGTTGGAGGATCCTGATGGCTGTGGCCGAATAACAGGTCCTTGTGGCGATACAATGCAGATACACCTAAAAGTTGAAGGTGGTAAAATCGTAGATTGTAAATTCATAACTGATGGTTGTGGTCCGTCAACTGCAAGTGGTAGTACAGTTACGGAGATGGCGAAAGGAAAGACAGTTGAAGATGCATTGATGATAGAGGCGAACGCCGTTTTAGCTGTTCTGGACGGTTTACCGGAGGAGAGTGTTCATTGTCCTGTACTCGCTGTGAATACGTTAAGGGCCGCTATTGAGGATTACAAAAATAAGTGATTCTTATTTGTATAGCAAACCACAAGATGACACAGATTTACACGAGATTTCTTGTGTTAATCTTGTGTAATCTCGTGGTTTTTAAGATTAGCATATGATATGATCTAAAAACGGGTCCCAACTTTTGCTATATATTAAAAAAGTATGGGTTTTATATACTACATTTCGCTTTCTTCATAAGTGAAGGCATCTTTGAACAGATGGCTAATAAAAAGGGGGATGTGATGACGGATGTTGAGTCCAGTTGAACATTTACCAGTGCTTATCGTTGTAATATCTATGCTCGCCGCGTTCACTATTCTGATCGTCGGGTGGCGGAACAAGAATGCATGCCCATTCATTTCCATTGTAACTATCATCATTCAACTACTAATGGCTATTTTTGTCCTGAACTATGTCCTCACGAACGGAACAATATATTACTGGCTCGGCGGATGGAGTCCGCCCTGGGGCATAGAATATGTCGTTGATGTGTTGAATGCTTATGTCTTGGTCATCATCCTCTTTTTAGGATTGCTATGTGCGATACATTCAAAGAGCAGTGTAGAGCACGAACTACCCGGCAAAAAGGTCTCTTTCTTTACGCTTTATCAACTCTTTATTACTGGATTATGCGGCGTCACCGTCACCGGCGACATATTTAACATGTACGTCTTCATCGAGATACTGTCCTTATCTGCATATGCATTAGTAGGGTCGAAGGGTGGAACATCATTGAGGGCTGGTTTTACATATCTCGTTATGGGTGCTATCGGTGCTTGCTTCTTTTTGATCGGTATAGGCTTTTTATATTCGGTTACCGGTTCGCTGAACATACATGACCTTGCGCTTTTATTGCCTCCGTTATATGGTAGTAGAGCAGTCCAAGCAGCTTTTATCTTCATCACCGTGGGACTGGGCATAAAAATGGCTATCTATCCGCTTCACACATGGTTGCCAGATGCACATCCTGCAGCACCCAGTCCGATCTCAGCTATGCTGAGTGGGATAATGATAATGGTCGGTTTTTACGCCTTAATTAGGATCTTGTTCACGCTCTTCCCCTTCTACTATAATTACGGGCTTATCTTGCTTACCCTGGGGCTTCTATCAATGACCGTGGGGAACCTCTTTGCATACTTCCAGATGGACATAAAAAGACTGTTTGCATATTCAAGCATAGTCAATGTAGGAATTATAACCACAGGAGCAGGAGTTGCCGCTTATATCCTATCTATCGAACCCGCAGGGGCTATTCCGGAAGCGGCATCTTTAGCTATGGCGGGTGCTTTACTTCATATTTTTAGTCATGGTATAGGCAAAGCGCTTGTCTTCCTGGGTTCTGGCAACATTCATGCTACTATCCACACCAGGGACCTTGCGAAAATGGGAGGCATTGCAAAGGATATGCCCTATACCAGTTACTCAATGTCGGTAGGTTTGCTCTCTTTATTAGGCATGCCGCCTTTAATTGGTTTTTGGAGTAAATTCCTGATATTAATGGCTGTGGCGATGGCAATTCAATCTATTGGCGGAGTGGTGATGATTATGACTTTTATCATATTTTTATTTAATGTTATATACGCAGCTACGTATTATCTCAAAGTGACAAAGGTTTTAATGGTAGAAAGCGGGGCTGCTAGGACCCACGAGGCACCTTTTTCTATGGTATTCTCAGTTGTTGCTTTTGCGCTCACCTGTTTAATTGGTGGTTTATTATTGCCCATACCACTCATTAGAGTAGCCACGAGGGCATCACAAATAATTTTAGGAGGCGGTTGAGGTGGCGGTAATAGAATCAATAAGACCATTGTTAGCAATTTCATGCCCTTTCATCTGCGTCTTTCTTATAATGCTCTTCCGTAAGCGGCCGAACATAAGAGAGGGCTGCACGATCTTCGCCAGCATAATGCAGTTTTTGATCGTCTTTTCTATGGCACCGATTATTGTAGCGGGGAATGTAATCGAATGCCCACTATTTAGTATATTTACAGGGCTTGATTTTGTATTCAGAGTAGATGCATTTGGTCTTATATTTGCTATTACTTCTTCTTTCCTCTGGATTCTGGTATCGTCCTACTCCATAGGATATATGCGGACACTGCGCGAACACGCGCAAACGAGATACTACGCCTGTTTCGCTTTAGCCATTTTCGGTGCGGTGGGCATAGCACTGTCCAAGAACCTGATCACCATGTACTTTTTTTATGAGGCACTAACAGTATCAACCTATCCTTTAGTTGCTCACAATGGCTTACCCGAATGGGGACACAAGGCAGATGGGTCCGCGGAGGCAGAGGAAGCGAGATTTGCAGGTCGTAAATACTTAGCGTATTTGTTCTTTTCCGGTTGGTTCTTCTTTGTTGCGATAGTGTTAACATTTTACCTTGCCGGGACGACGGACTTTGAGAACGGCGGGATATTAACACTTGCTTCTGCATCTCGCTTGACATTGATGATGTTATTCGCGTTATTCATGTTGGGGTCATTGAAAGCGGCATGGATGCCTCTACACAGTTGGTTGCCCACGGCAATGGCTGCGCCGACACCGGTGAGTGCGCTTTTACATGCCGTAGCCGTGGTGAAGGCAGGAGTGTTTGTAGTAGTCAGAATTGTGTGTTACATATATGGTATCGAGTTGATGAGTGCGCTCGGACTGGGGATAATACTCGTTTCTATAGCAGCGTTCACAATGATTGTCGCTTCTCTTATTGCGATCGCGCAAGACAACTTAAAAAAGAGACTCGCTTATTCCACGATAAGCCAGTTATCTTATATCCTCTTTGGCGTGGCGTTGTTAAATACTATGGGCGTACAGGGAGCAATGCTTCATATCCCCTTTCATGGCTTTATGAAGATAACGCTGTTCATGTGCGCGGGTGCGATAATAGCAGTTACGGGCAAGAAGAACATAAGCGAGATGGCGGGTATAGGGCGAACAATGCCGGTAACAATGACGGCATTTACCATAGGCGCGCTTGGTATGAGTGGCATTCCACCAGTGTGTGGCTTTATAAGTAAATGGTATCTCGGCTTAGGAACGCTGGAAGCACATTCGCTGGGTCTACTAGCTGTTCTTATGATAAGTTCTCTGCTGGACATCGTTTATTTTTTCCCGATTATATATACCGCTTTCTTTGGTAAGCCCGAAGGTTGGACGGAAGGAGGGAAAGAGCCTAAAAAGGCAGTGATAAAAGAAGCATCTATTTTCATGCTCATTCCCCTTGCCCTAACGGCAATTTTCTCTATTATATTCTGCTTGTTCCCAAACACATTTTATATATTAGAGCTTGCACAAACCGCAGTTGCGGGTTTAGGAGGTGCATGAAGTAGAGATGGAGATGAGGGTTTTGTTTGTGTTGCTTTATATAAGCATTTTCGCAACTATTCTGGCGGGGATACTTGCTATGTTGTTTTTACATCTACATCCGCACTTCTGGTGGGAAGAAATACCGGTCTTTAGCGCAGTGTACGGTTTCGTTGGCTGTGTGTTCATCATCGTTGCGTCAAAAGCACTTGGGCATCACTGGCTCCAGAAGGAGGAGGATTATTATGAGAAACGATAAAGGGGGCAAAGGGCTAAGGGTTGAAGGCGGAATTAATTCGGATTTAGTATTTGGTATTTTACAGGGGGGTGATGGGTAGTGATTGAGTGGTTCCATCCGGGATTCGTATACCTCTTCGGCGCTTTTTTAGTGCCGCTATTAAAGGGTAAAGTGAAACAGGCATATGTACTCTTACTCCCGGCAATAGCATTTGTAATTCTCATTCTTATATCCAAAGGGGTATTCGGGGAAGGACCTTTCTGGCAGACCTCATTCATGGGCTATGAGCTTACCCTCGGTAGAATAGACCCGCTGTGCATGGTATTTGCATACATATTCGTAATCGCTTCATTTTGCATGTTCCTATATGCAATACATATAAAAGAGGATTGGCAGCACGTGGCTGCATTATTATACATTGGAAGCACGCTTGGTGTGGTTTTTGCAGGTGATCTCTTTACTTTGTTCTTCTTCTGGGAGATAATGGCATGGGCTTCTCTGTTTATAGTTTGGTATGGAAAGACGAAATCGGCATCCGGTGCGGGATTCCGGTATTTCATGGTGCATTCTTTTGGCGGTGTATGTCTATTAGCAGGGGTTTTGATACATTTACACAATGGCGGTTCTATCGCCTTTGATTCATTTACCTGGGGCATAGGTAGCGAATATCTGGGCGTGTATCTAATATTCCTCGCGTTTATCATAAACGCTGCGGTTCCGCCTTTGGGCGCGTGGCTAGCGGATGCGTATCCGGAAGCAAGTGTTACCGGCGCGGTATTTTTAACTGCGTTTACCACGAAGAGTGCGATATACGTGCTGCTACGTGGTTTCCCTGGTGTTGAAATTCTGATATGGTTAGGTGCAATAATGGCACTGTATGGTGTTGTCTTCGCAGTGCTTGAGAATGATATCCGAAGGCTTCTTGCATACCATATCATCTCACAGGTGGGCTACATGGTGGCGGGTGTAGGAATGGGTGTTTTCGGGACGGCGGCAGGCAATATGGCAATAAACGGTGCTACTGCTCATGCTTTCTGTCATATCCTTTATAAGGCGGTGCTTTTCATGGGTATGGGTGCAGTAATCGAGGTAACGGGGCGAAGAAAACTGACCGAATTGGGTGGTATCTACAAATACATGCCCATTACTTTTTGGCTGTACATGATTGGCGCGTTCTCCATTTCAGGATTCCCGCTATTCAATGGTTTCATAAGTAAGACAATGGTTGTCACCGCCTCTGCTATGTGGGATTATTCGACTATATGGTTGATGCTTGAACTCGCTTCTGTAGGAACTTTCCTTCATACAGGTCTGAAACTCCCGTGGGGTGTGTGGTTCTCGAGGGATACGCCTGTATGCGAGGCGCGAGAGCCACCATGGAATATGCTCGCCGCAATGGGTATAGCCGCATTTTTATGCACCCTACTCGGGGTGTATCCGGCAATACTTTATAACATTCTTCCATATACCGTTCATTATGAACCTTATGCACCGGGTCATGTAATTGCAATGAGTCAACTCCTCGTCTTTACGTTCATAGCGTTCTGGCTGCTAAGGGGCAAGCTTCATGGCACGCCAACGATTACGCTTGACACCGATTGGTTCTACCGGATACCCGGGAAAATGGTTATAAGGTTCTGCGAAGGACCGCTGATGGCTACTGCAAAATATATGGACAACAGTCTAATGCGTATGGCGGTTTTTTTCCGCGGGATCCCGCCAAAGTCACAGACAGTTGTTGAGACAAGAATAAATAATGCGTTTCATGAGCGGGTTCCTGCACTTTTAAACTTCCAGAATATCTATAATAAAATAAAGGAAGATAAGGTCCGAGAGATTTCGTATAATGTGATCTACATACTTATCGCGATGATTCTCCTTCTAATATTTGTATTATTTGGGCTGGTGACGAAATTATGATGCCTTATATACTCACGCAGACAATAATAGTACCTGTTATAGCCGCTATAGTCATACTTTTAACCCGGCGCATATTAGGTAAAAAAGCAGGTTTTATCGCTGGTATTGCTCTACTATACACTACTGCTCTGCTCTGCATCGTAGGCATCAGACTTTATCAGGGTACAGTAATTAGCGAGAGTTACCTGTGGGGGCCCTATGTATCATTTGGTCTCTTAGCGGACGGTTTGAGTCTACCTATAGCATTGATAATAAATATTATCTGCACTGCTCTTGCATTTCACTCACTCCGCTATATAGAACAGAGAGTAGATATATTATATGGAGAAGAGGATGAAAAGACTAAAATCAACTATTACACCGCGTATTTTTGGCTATACCTCCTTGTACCTGCAGCTTTCATGGGTATTTGCTTTGCTACAAACCTCATAATACTATATCTCTTTATAGAATTACTCATTATTCCTTTTTACTTGTTAATAAGCTACTTTGGTTACATAGAACGATTTAGAGTGGCTGTAATGTGCTTCCTATGGGGGATTGTAAGTGGAACATTCGTCCTATTTGCATCGGTACTTGTTTATTCTGAGATAGGCAGCTTTGAAATCTCGGAGTTAGACGCTCTTGCAGGGAGCCCAATAGCTGTTTGGGTTGCATTACTGATCTTTATCGGGTTGTTTATTAAGATGGCCGTATTTCCACTTCATGTCTGGATGCCCTGGGTTGATGGAGAAGCACCCACCTGTATAGCCGCGTCACTTACAATTTATGCTAATCTGGCCGCCTATGTGATTGTTCGGGTTCTCATCTTACCACTCTATGATGATCTCAAAGTGTTCAGCATACCGATCATGATACTGGCACTGATAACCATAATATATGGCGCTCTACTCGCAATGGCACAAACAGACGTGAAACGACTCTGTGCTTGCTCTACTATCGGTCAGATTTCTTTTTCGGTCATTGGGTTGGGTGCACTCACCATCTGGAGTCTTGAAGGTGGGCTCTATTACTTCTTGAGTCATATCCTGGGTAAAGCCATTCTCTTCTCAACGGCGGGTATAGTTGTTTACGTAACGGGTATCAGGGATATGGCGAAGATGGGGGGACTTATACATAAAATGCCAATAACTGCTACGCTCTGGATAACAGCCGCGACAATACTCACTGGCGTTCCTCTCACAAGTGGATTTACAGGAAAGTGGATACTGTTTACAGGCGTTTTCGCTGCATATCCTGGTTACGTTGGACAGGCAATTGCGATTCTGGGTATCTTAGCAACTATATTAACGGCGGTATATACCTTCGGAGCTGCGAAGAGAATTTTCTTTGGCCCCTTGAAGCCCGAATTAGCAAATGATACCAAGATTCGGGACCCGCCATTAACGATGACCATTCCTCTCCTTATCTTGGCAGTTATATCTATCATCATAGGTCTGTATCCAAAACCCATCCTGGAGCTTTTCCACTCGGTGATAGGTTTAATATAAGCGAATACCAAAATGTTTATTAAAACAGAAGAACAAAAGGAGATAAAAAGAAGATGGGAAGTAAGTTCGGCAGTGCGATGAAATGCTTTATTCGATGCCCTGCATGCACACTGAAACTCCTCCGTAACTTCGGGTCCTCAGATCCTGAGACAACGGCATTATTAAGGGAAGTTTGCTCGGATATAGAAGAAGAGAGTGTAGGTTATTACTTCGGTCTTTTCATGGGTGCTGTCTTTGTCGTTCTTTGTGTGATGGCCTACGTATTTCTTTACGCGTTTAGAGCAGTTTTGGAAGAAATGCTTTTCATACCCTGATATACAAAAATACAATAAAAAAAGCGAAAGGCTTTTTAATTAATAAAACCTTTCTAAAGAAACATGGATAGTAAAATACCGCCTGAATTGAGGAAGGCACTGTCAGCGGGTATCGGATATTCACTGCTGATAAAGGGTGAGCCGGGAACGGGGAAGACAATGCTTGCATTTGAGCTGCTCAATGAGTTCGGTGGCGAGAATGCAGTCTATCTTTCTTCGCGTGTTTCCGTCCCCGCACTTTACAAACAATTCCCATGGTTGGAAAAGCGTACCGGGTTTCATGTGATAGATGCAACGCAGTTGTACTTCTCATCAAAAGCGTTTCTAAAGCCGCGCTCATTCTCCGATCTTCTACATACGAAATTGGGCGAGGATGAAAAGCCCGCTCTTCTCGTTATGGATAGCTGGGAAGCGATAATGTCCGGTGGTAAAGGAGAGAATAAGGAAGAGCTGGAAAAGGTGTTAACCGACCTGGTAAGGAGTTATGCAACGGACTACAAGATGAATTTGATACTTATATCAGAAACAACTGAGACCGAGGTCCTCGATTATTTAGTTGATGGGATTGTGGAGATGAGTCGTGTAACCTTACATGATCGGAGAGGGCGGGAAATACTGCTAAAGAAACTAAGAGGTGTCAGAATAGACCAGCACAAATATGGGTTCACCTTAGATGGCGGCAGATTCAGGTATTTCGGGCCTTTCCCGAGGCGGATGATAGATAAGCCAAGAAGAGTAGAGATTCTGCCTAATACGTCTACACACCTATCTACTGGTTGTGAAGAGATAGATACAATTCTGACAGGCGGATTAAGCAAGGGAAGCACGACGATAGTGGAATACGGCGATGATTTATCCATCTTCGGATACCAATCTATTGTCGCAGAACTGATTATAAACGCTCTACAGCAGGGCATTCATTGTGTGAATATACTGAGTAGTGGCTGGGATGAGCGGCGGTTAAGAAGGGGGATATTGCCATTCGTGAAGGAAGAGGATTATATGAAGTATCTTACAGTATTTGAGATAAGGGAGAAGAAGGAAAAAGTACGGGAGAACGTGAGAGTGTTGAAAGGTCAATCAATGGAGGTGGATTTCCCTGTATTCACTGATTTTATTTCCGATTTGGAACCCCCTGTCCTAGTTAGTATCGGAACGGATTTGTTAGAGTACCAATATCAGTTGAAAATGTCCGGGCATCTTGACAGGATGGCGGAGTTGTTCTCATATTGGGTAATGGAGTTAAGGGAATCCGGAAATGTAGCAGTATTTGGAATGCCAGCCGAGGGCGTTTTGGGCACCGAGCTGCGGCACATGGTATCTAATCGGTTTGACTTGAGTGTGCTTGATAGGGCTGTTGTCTTTTATTGCGATCGCCCTGACACCAAATTACATTGCGTGGAGAATATCATCACAGAAGATTCTCTTAAGTTGAAGCTCACCGCTTTTGTGTGATGTAATGTACCATCATTCTTAGGCATGCACCACATAAGGCGTATGAGCGTATGTGTTCTCATTGCTTAGTAATGAATGGTGGGTATAGGGCCATTGTATCCTCCATATGCCTTAAATCTATTGAAGATTATACAAAGATGAAAAGAGTGGTGATTATTGCAAAGGGCGAAGTGCAGAGGGTTTGATTTCGAGATGAAGTGGAGCGAATAGCACGTAAGCTGAGATTAAGTGGATTTGTAGAGAATATTTCGAAGCCATATGATGTCAGAATAGTTGCAGAGGTAGAGCCTCTGGAAGCAGACCTATCCCATCCCCATCACTAAATCAATTCACTATTTTTACCCCTTTTTCAGATAATTTTTGCTATAGTTATTTAAAACTGTTTTGTACTCATTTGTGATATTATTTTCTAAATATAAGAAAATAGAAAAGCTTAAATATGATGAAATCCTTTATTAACCTATGTATTTGATTAGTGAAGTGCGAAAGGTGGCTATTAGATGATCTTGGTAGTTAAAAAGGTGGGATTTTATATACAAACGCAAATTTTGGATTTTCTAGGAAAAGTCACACTTAGGCATAC
>QENH01000135.1 GCA_003336485.1 Candidatus Methanophagales archaeon | reverse complement strand
AGACGGAAAGCGCAAAACAGGCGCTTGAAACAACAAATATAAAGCTTGAGCGGTCCAACAAGGAGCTGCAGGATTTTACTTATATCGCATCCCATGACCTACGAGAGCCGCTACGTAAAATATCGGCGTTTGGGCAATTGCTCCAGGAATCGCTGGAAGGCAAACTGGACGAGGATGAAGAAGAAAACTTCGCGTTTATGATTGATGGTGCTACGCGAATGCAGCAGAAGGTAAACGATCTGCTCCTTTATTCGCGTGAGACAACGAAGGCGAAACCGTCTGAGCGTGTGGATTTGAACGCGGTGATCGAGAACTTGAAGGACGTGGAACTGGCAGTTCAAGTAGAGGAGACAGGAGGCGTTATCAATGTTCCGGAACCGCTGCCTCTTGTGGATGCTGACCCTTCTCTGATGCATCAACTGCTGCAGAATCTGATAGGGAATGGGTTGAAATACAGCCGAAAAGGTGTTGCTCCTGTTATTACTGTTCGCAGTCGGCAAGAGGCTGAAAAAAGGTTCGTATTGAGGTTCAGGATAACGGCATTGGGATTAAAGTGGAATATTATGCAAATATCTTTGGGATGTTCAAGCGGCTCCATTCCCGTGACGATTATGAGGGCACGGGGATTGGATTGGCGGTATGTAAGAAGATCGTGGAACGACATGGCGGCGATGGTACGAGGGAGGGGGGATGAATTACGAATTAATGGAGAGAGGGAGGGGGTGAATTACGAATTACGAATTATTTGTGATTGAAAAATCGTAATTGGGAAGATGAAAGAAGATAATGTTGTCTTGGAGAAGAGCTATGCATTGGCGTTGCGTATGGTGAAGTTGTACGGGTATCTTACGGAAGAGAAGCGGGAGTTCGTTCTTTCGAAGCAGATATTGCATTCTGGAACTAGCATCGGCGCCAATATGGAGGCGGCTGTGGGTGCACAGAGCGAAAAGGATTTTCTATCCAAAATATCTATTGGGTATAAAGAAGCTAGGGAAACTAAATATTGGCTCCGATTGTTGAATGATAGCGGATATTTGGAAGAGGGGCAAGCGCAATCGCTATTTAGGGATATAGGAGAAATGCTGAAGTTGCTTGGCGCTATTCAGAAGACAATGAAACAAATGTTGAACATTCGTTAATTAATTTGACAATGTCAAACTAATTCGTAATTCGTAATTGAAAAAAATTTGGGGGTGAAAAAAATGGAAGAGCTGAAACCTGCTACTATATTGCTTGTGGAAGATGATCCGGGCGACCAGAAATTGATAACGGTATCGTTGAGAAACCAGAAGATAGCAAACGAGGTGCACATTGCGGGTAGTGGCGAAGAGGCGATGGAGTTCTTATATCGGCGTGGTAAATACAGCGATGGTGCGCCACTGCCAGACCTGATTCTGCTGGATTTGAATATGCCTGGTATGGGCGGCAAAGAATTCCTTAGACAGATAAAGGAGGACGAGACGATGAGACTGATTCCGGTGGTCATTTTGACTTCCTCTGATTCTGATGTTGACGTCCTCGATACCTACAATCTGCACGCGAGTGGCTACATAAAGAAACCGGTAAAACTGGAAGATTTCAAACGCGTTGTGAAAGCGATAAAAGAATACTGTTTTGTTCTTTGTAGACTACCACCGCAGGAGAGATGAAGATGGGAAAAGAAACAGCGCTAAAAATACTCCTCTGCGATGATGACGCGGCATACCGTAAATTAGTGTGAGCATATTTACGATCTTCCGGCCGCGAGTTCATAGTGACCGAAGCGGGGCGAAAAGGCGAGATGCAAGATGCGCTGGATAAGGGCGGAATTGACTTGATCCTCCTGGACATCCAGATGCCCGAGAAGTCCGGCTTAGAATGGCTTGCGGAGATAGTAGAAAAGCAAATAGCACCGGTGATCATGCTTACCGGGTTTGGAAGTGAAGAGATCGCGGTTCAGTCTATTCACGAAGGTGCCATGGACTATATCCCTTACTTCTCACGAGTTACGAACACCTCTGACACCAATGAAAGCGCAATTACAAATGATCCTGGAGGGATACGTGGGTGAAGTAAACGATAGCCAAAAAAAGAGTTTGGAGGTCGTGCTCAGAAATATAACAAAATTGGGTAAGTTGATTGAGGACATCCTGGATCTTTCAAGGATAGAAGCGGGGCGAATAAAACTAGCTTTTGAACACATGAACATCAATGGCATCGTTAAAGAAGCGATTATAACACAGGACTCTTCTGCTACGAACAAGGATATAGAGATAAGCACGAAATTAGCGGACCTGCCTGACATAGTTGGTGACCCGGAAAGATTAGGGCAGGTGATAGGCAACTTATTAAACAATGCAATAAAATTCTCGAAAGAATCGGGTAAGGTGATTATTGAAACTAAATGTTTGGACATAGAGGGGAAAGAAAATATACTGTTCAGTATAACCGATTATGGGATCGGAATCTCAAAAGCGGATCACGAGAAATTGTTCAAGCCGTTCTCGCAAATTGATACTTCTATGGGTAGGGAACAAGCGGGAACGGGCTTAGGCTTAGCTATTGTTCGCGGTATTATCCATGCACATAACGGAAAGGTCTGGATAGATAGCGAATCAGGTAATGGCGCCATATTTTATTTCGCTATTCCAACAGGACAAAAAGTCATCGAAAAAGAAGCTTCTTATATCAGATAAAAAAAATGCCGCCGAGAGTCAGAAAAATCAGGTATCACACCCTAGCTCTCTCTGAGCTCGACGGTAAAGGAAGAAATAAGGCGATCGGCACTATTGTAGGATAGCTCCTACATCCTTTAGTCTCCCTTGCAAATCCTTTCCACGTTCTGTAAGTCCGTAGATCGTCCCTACTGATGGGTCCTCGATTTCTTCTACAAAGCCACGCTCCAGAAGTTTGGCGAAATATTTCTCGAAACTCCACCAATCCAAATACGCCTTTTTCATAATGCGTGTTTTTTTCGCCCTTCTTCCTTCGTCAGATATTACGCCCAATATATCCAAAATAAGTTCCCATTTGCTCCTTTGCATTGTTCTTATTCCGCTCATCTTTCCACCACTCCGCTTATGCCTTGCCTTTTATGGTTTTTATATACAGTTACCATATAAGGTAACAAACTATAAAAGCCTTTCGTTTCTTAGGGTGCCCTAAACCGTGCACCTAATCGATTCCCTTATGTGTTCGGTCAATGCATAAATACTCAAAATCCGCCTGCTCTCTTTTGCATGGGCAATAAAAAATTAAGAGGCGCTATCGGAGTAAGGTATGGTGCGCCATAGTTTATTGTAGCATACCTCCTACGTCCTTTAATCGCCCCCTTAGATCTTCTCCCCTCTCCGTAAGTTCGTAGATCGTTCCCACTGCGGGGTCATCGACCCTTTTTATAAAGCCACCATCCTGGAGTTGGGTAAAATATTTCTCGAAGCTCCACCAATCCAAATAAGCACCTTTCAGAATGCGTGTCTTCTTTGCCCTTTTACCTTCCCTAGACACTTCCCCTAGTATCTCGGAAATGAGTTCCCAACCACTTCTTTGTTTTCTTTTTTTCATTCTTTCACCTCCTTCTCGGTTTTGCGTGACTCCAACCCGTAAAATGTGCTAAAGGATATAGCTTATTGCAAAACGGCCCCCAGACCCTTTAGTTTCGCCCTTAACTCTTTGCCTTCCTTGGTGAGTCCGTATACCATCCCTCTAGACGGGTCAACAATCTCTTCTACAAAGCCGTTTTCCATCAGAAAGCCAAAATGTCTTTGGAAGTTTCTCCAATCCAAATATGCCATTTTCATGACACGGGTTTTTTTCGCCTTATTTTCTGACATCTCGATTACATCTAAGATATCTAGAATGATCTCCCATCTGCTCCGTGGATTTATTGATTTACTCATTTTTATCACCTCTGTTTATTACCTCTTCAATCACTCTATGTTTAAACTATATGGTAATAACATTATAAAAGTTTTTCGGTTTTTCCCTCACCGTTACCCTAACAGGTCACATTGCAACTAAAAAATAATGCCTGCTTATCGCGGAGTCCACAGAGACATGAAAACTTCTTTTGTATTTAGTTCAGGACGCAGATTTACGCAGAAAACTATTTCCTCAAAGTATCAAATAAATGCCTTACGTCTAACTTCTGGTTTAGTGCCAAAATTAAGTTCTATCATCATTGCATTCTCATAAACAAACCTTTTTATATCCCTACGCATATCTTTGTATTATCTAAAATGGGAGCAGAAGAAGAAACTTTCAATAGGATAATTGAAGCTATACAGAACATAGGTGAGACAGGGGCAACTATTGACGAACTTTCAGAGATTGTACATTTAGAACGGCATACGTTATCCAAATATCTGGGCCAGTTGAGGGCGGATGGGCGTCTGTCATACAAAAGAATAGGGCGAGCAAAGGTATGGTTCGTGAGCAAAGCGCCTTTACAGCATATCTTTAGATTGAGCGAAGACGAAAAGACATACACCGAGAAGATTTTATCACGCATTTTGTCTGATATGCCCGAAGGTGTGTTGGTTATGGACTTTGATTACAACATTCTGTTTATGAATCGGCATTTGATTACCATTTACGGCGACTGTATCGGGCAGAAATATTATCACGCTATCTTTGGTGCCTTACCTGAAAGTCAGAGTCAAAGTGAAATAGGGGGCATTATAGATAGCAAGGCGGAAGAAATCGAGTATCATGCGAGTGACAAAAGCGGGAGGACGCTAGAGATAAAAGCAAGAAAAGCGGAAAATCCTGATGGATCTTCCTCTATTATCGTTCTTATCAGTGACACATCAGAAAAAGTTAGAAGAGAAGAGCGAATAAAACATCTTTCTGAATTGCATAGACTCCTTGGTGAGTCTGTTAACCGATCATATACTATGGATCAGCTATGTTCGACTATTCTCGAAAATGTGCGTGACGTAATTGGTTATGATATGGGGGATATACTGATTTACGATCCGGGAACGAATACGCTTACTTGCTCTGCAGAGATAGGTTATCCAGAAACAGAGGAAAACAGGCGTAAAGAAGAGGTCGAAAACTGGAAAAAAAGTATTGTACGGGCAGTAAACCAGCGCAGAGGTCCTTCATTTATCGTATTTAATAAAGACGAAAGAAACAAGGATGGTGATGAGCTTACCAGCTCATCCAATAACCTGGCGCAGGAATACAATCTTAAAGAGATGTATGTGCTTCCTCTAAGGACTAAAGGTGAATCTCATGGCGCATTATTAATCCTTACAGGATCAGGAAGAAAGTTATCGGAAGAAGATAGAAGTTTAATAGAAGGAGTTTCAGAAGAGATCGCGGGCGGTATTGCTAAAATCAAAGCAGAAGAAGAGTTGAGAGTCAAGGCAAGTGCTATTGAAATTTCTATCAATCCTGTTTTCATGGCGGATATGGCCGGTAAGCTAACGTATGCGAATCCCTCATTCTTGGAGATGTGGGCCTATGAAACAGAAAAGGAAGTCTTAGATCGTTCGTGCACAGAGTTCTGGAAGCAACGAGCGGATGATGACATATTGGCCGAGGTGCGGGGTAAAGGGGGCTGGATGGGTAGCTTAATTGGAGTGCGAAAAGATGGTTCTGAATTCAAGACTCGTTTATCCACTTCGTTAATATTAGGTACAAAAGGACCGCTCCAATTTGTAGCTGTTGCGGAGTCCCGTTTTGCATCTGGCAATAAAAAGGGGAAGTAACTATGACTAAAACGGTGATGGTGGTGGATGATGTACCCGATGTATTGACATCTATAGTGCAGATTTTAGATGCAAACCAGTATAAAACAATCAAGGCAAAAGATGGGCAAGATTGCTTAGAAGAATTAAAGGAAGAAATACCTGATGTTATCCTGCTGGATATAATGATGCCCGGATTGACAACCCAGGAAATATTGGACGATATGGATAGAGACAGTAGATTAGCAGAGGTAAAGATCATTTTCATGACCGCTATTCATTTGCTGGAAGCGGAGGAGCGGGGTTTGCTTGCTTCGCAGCGGGTTGTTGATTTTATCGAAAAGCCATTTACTATAAAGCGGATGCTGGATGCAATAGAAAAGAACACATAGCGTGTTTTTTTATGCTACGTTATTAATCCCAAGATCCGATACATTATAGGTAAAACATAAGAACGCATAAAATCCAACTAAAATTGATTATTGGCACAGATTAAACTCTGATTGACGCAGAAGAAATTAAATCCGTGTAAATCCGTGTAAATCAGCGTCATAAATTAAATTTATGGGTGGAAGTTATACTTCATACAAGGAAAAAACCGAAAAATTTATATATGCTACAAATGTAGGAAGGTTTATAAAAAAGTTATTGTAAATAGGAAGTATAGGTGAGATAAATGGGAGAAGAAGCGAAAGAGGAATTTGAGCCGAAAGTGGTTGGATTTACCTGTAATTGGTGTACATACGCGGCTGCAGATCTTGCAGGGACGTCACGGAAGAAATACCCGCCGAACAGTCGAATAATAAGGCTTATGTGCTCCGCGAGGTTAGATCCGATGTTTGTGCTCAAGGTGTTACTAAATGGTGCGGATGGAGTGTTCTTTAGTGGGTGCCATCCCGGGGAGTGTCATTATATAAAAGGGAACTTCTATGCTAGGCGCAGGATAGCGGCGATACGGACAATTCTAAAGCAATTTGGACTTGACGACCGATTCAAATCGTATTGGATAAGCGCATCAGAGGGCGAGAAGTTTGCAAATACGATGAAGTCTCTGACGGAAGAGGTGAAGCAACTGGGACCCAATCCAATGAGAGGTAAGATAATATGAAAGGTGCAGAGCTAAAACATGGTGATTTAGAGGGGCTACTTAAGGGATTGCTCGATAAGGGTGTCGTGGATTGTCTGGTAGTGCCACATAGAGCAGGAAAGAGTGTATCCTACATGCTGGTAACAGATGCAGATAAGATAGAATCAGCGGCATCTGCTCTCTTCGCTCCTTCATTCAGTGTAAACGCAGCAAATCTTGTTAAGGGCTGGACGATAAAGGAGAAAGTAGGTGTAGTGGCGAAGCCGTGCGAGATAAGGGCAGCGGTGGAATTGATAAAACTGAAGCAACTGGATAATGAGAGTGTGCTGCTAATAGCTACGGATTGTTCGGGCGCATACACGAACCAGGTTTATACCGAGCACTATGCTGAGATAGGAGACCAGGCAGACAGCGCGAAGATAAAGGAATTGGAAGGTAAAGGGCTAACAATAAGAGAATCATGTGCAATATGTGAGAATCGGCTCGCAGATGTCGGAGATATTATAATCGCAACTGGTGCAGGAGATGACTTAGTGGTGGCAGGACTAACGGAGAAGGGCGAGGAAGCGTTAACCACATTAGAGCTATCGCTGGAAGATAAAGACTTAGAACGAGCGGCGGAAAAAGAGGAGATCGCGGCGGAAGCGAAGGCGAAGTTAGCGAGCTTGCCAGAGCTAAGCAGCCTGGACGCATTAGAGGAGTTTTTACAGGACTGCATAGTGTGCAAGAACTGCCGAGATATGTGTCCCGTATGCTATTGCAAGGAATGTTTCTTCGAACAACCTTTAGGAGACCCTGCAGGTGGGGATCTGTTGAACTTAGCAGTGTTAAGAGGTGCTGTCGGGTTACCAACGGGTCAGTTGTTTTATCACCTGACGAGAGTGTATCACGTAAGTACGACATGTGTAGGGTGTGGAGCATGTGAAGATGCCTGTCCAAAGGATATACCATTGACGCGGTTCTATCCAGTGATCACGCAGAAAGTGCAGGAGATTTTCAAGTATGAGCCTGGTAAAGACGTTGATGAGCCGTTACCATTCACTGCTTACGAAGAGGAAGAGCTGGAAGAGTGCTTAAGATAAAATGATAAAGACTTGGGAACTGGACCCGAACTTTAAAGAAGAGATAATGAACGAACGTGGGGGCGAGCACCTCACGGCATGTTTCCAGTGTAGCACGTGCACGTTAGGATGTCCAATCATCGATTATGTTCCTACTTATAATCCTCGGAAGATCATCCAGATGAGCCTATTAGGGATGCGGAAGGAAGTCTTGTCAAATCCGGACTTGTGGGTTTGTCTTATCTGTCAAACGTGTACCGCTCGATGCCCGCAAGATGTGCGGATTAGCGATTTGCTGGGTGCGATACGGCGGATAGCGGATAAAGAAGCGGAAGCAGGTAAGATTAAGATAGAGAGTTCGCGACCGATCTTTGACAAGGCGTTTCAACATCAGTTGGCGAAGTACGGGCGGCTCTATGATATGGGTCTTGCGAAGGAATATTACCCAAAGCGAGAAGGGTCCTTTTTTAAGGGGATGATGGCGATGATGAACGATTACAAGGATTTCGGCATGCGGATGTTCAAGAAAGGGAAGATGGGCCCGAAGGCGATGTTCCCGGAGAAAGTGAAGGATCTGGCAGTGATGAAGAAGATCTTTGAGGAGATGGGCGAGAAATGAGCGTAACGAAACTTGCGTATTATCCCGGGTGTCCTTCTGACGCAACGGCGATGGAGCAGGATATGTCAACCAAAGCGGTCTTTGAGAAGTTGGGTGTCGAACTGGTCGAGGTAGAGGATTGGAACTGCTGTGGCGCCGCGGAAGTAGAAGACCCGGAGTTAGTGTATGCGTTAAATGCACGTAATCTTGCGATTGCCGAGAAAGAAGGGTTGGACATTGTAACACCGTGTAGTATTTGCTATTACAATTTAGAGCGTAGTAATCAAGCGTTGAAGGCCGATGAGGGACTGCGTGCGAAAGTGAAAGGGATAGATAGCTCACTGGACTATAACGGTAAGATAAAAGCGAAACATGTACTGGACGTCTTTGTAAACGACATAGGGCTGGAAGAATTGTCAAGTAAGATCTCGAAGAAGCTAAATCTAAAAATTGCACCGTATTATGGCTGTTATATCAGTAGACCACCGGAGACGGGTTTTGATGATCCGGACGATCCGGATACGATGGACAAGTTGATAGAGCTGATGGGAGGAGAAATAGTCCCGTTCAGTCAGATGAAGACGCTCTGTTGCGGTGGACCACTGATGATGACGCGTAGTGATATAGCATTTGATATGGCGATGAAGATATTGGACACAGCGAAGAGTGCCGGTGCGGATTGTATTGCGCTTGCATGCCCACTTTGCGGCATGATGTTAGATGGCAAGCAGGCGGACATAGAAAAAGCGCTACACGTCGAGATAGATATGCCCGTTGTGTATATAACGCAGTTATTGGGACTCGCACTGGGAATAGACGCGAATGAACTCGGGCTCAATAAAAATGTCGTGGATACAAAAGATATACTTGGGAAGGTGGTGTGAAAATGGGAATAGCAGTTATAGGAGGAGGAGCTGCAGGAATAACAGCAGCTCTTGATCTTGCAAATTCGGGCTATAAAGTCTATCTGGTAGAGAAGAATGCGGAACTCGGTGGTAAGATGGCTGAGCTTGCAGAATGTAAGGTCGGACTGTCACCAAAGATAGTAGAAATAGAGAATCATCCGAACATTGAGTTGATGTTATCAAGCGAGTTAGAGAGTTTGTCCGGTTCTGCGGGTAATTTCACGCTGAAAGTATCAGGTACAAAAGTAGAAGCGGAGAGCGTGATATTAGCGCCCGGATACGATGTCTTCGATAACATAGCGAAGAGTTATGGATTCGGGAGTCCTGATGTAGTCACGTCATTAGACTTTGAAGGTATGCTCCGTGCAAGTACCGCAAGTGGAGAACTGTTACGACCGTCAGACAATAAGCCGGTGAAGAAGATTGGTTTTATCAAGTGTGTGGGATCGCGATGCCAGGAGAATGAGATATGCTCTACTGCATGTTGCGCATACACGGCGAAAGAGGTCTGGGTACTGAAAGAGCGATTCCCGAAGATGGACGTTTCTGTATTCTACATGGACATACGCGTATTTGGCAAAGATGAGGAGCTAGTAGCCGAGCTAAAGGACAAATATGGTGTGAAATACATAAGGTCGCGGGTTCCGGAGGTGATACCAGAGCGCGGGAGTCTAAAAGTCAAGTACGAGGATTTAAAGAAAGGCGCAATTGCGAATTTAGACTTTGATCTGATAGTGCTTGCAGTAGGTCTTCTGCCGTCAAAGACATTAGGTCGGCTTTCTGAGATAACAGGCGTAAAAACGGATGAATATGGGTATGTTGAGACGAGCATAACGAGCCCGCTGGAAACGAATGTGCCAGGTGTGTTTGCTTGCGGCACGGCAACGGCACCGATGAAGGTGCGTGAGAGTGTTGCACAGGCAAGCGGTGCGGCGTTAAAGGCTGCGATTCTCGCTCAGCGGACAGAGCCTATTCCTGGTCAGGAAGAGCGGAAATACATTGAGGTCGGCGATGAGCAGAAGATAGGCGTATTTATCTGCGGCTGTGAAGGCGAAGTGTCAGATTCTGTGGACATACCTGCGGTTGTAGAGCAAGTGAAACAGTTGAGAGATGTTGTTCTTGTGAATGGCGATACGAACACAACGAAAGAGGTGCTGGAAGCGATAGAGAGTGGAATTGTAGACCAAGGGTTGAACAAGATCGTATTTGCAGGATATACACCACGAGAGTATGAAACGATATTCAGAGATTCCGTAGCGAAGGCGGGATTAAATCCGTATTTGCTTGAGTTTGTAAACTTAAGGGAGCAATGTGCCTGGGTACATGATAAAGCGGAAGCGACAGTAGTTGCGGGTGATATGCTGCGGATGGCAGTAGGGCGAGCGAGGTACCTTGAAGCGATCCAGATAGAGCAGTATCCGGTGATTCCGAAAGCACTTGTTATCGGCGGCGGCGTGTCAGGCATGAATGCAGCACTTGGTATTGCCGATGCGGGCTATGACGTATATATAGTGGAGAAAGAGTCAGAGCTTGGTGGCGGGTTGAGAGAGACGGGCGAACTACAAAGCGGCGAGAAAGCATCTGATATACTGAAAGATTTAGCAGATAAAGTAGCGAAAAATAAGCAGATAACAGTATATAAGAATGCAAAGGAAGAGAACGTTAGCGGAAGAGCAGGTTCGTTCAAGGCGAATATAGTCGGAGATGGCGTAAACGAAGAGCTAGAATTTGGCGCTTGTGTAATTGCAACAGGCGCAAAGGAAGTTGCGCCTGAAGGCTATTCGGGCAATGACGTGATAACGCAAGCGGAATTTGGGAAGATGCTGGGCGGTACGGTATCTGCAAACACAATTGCTATGATCCAGGATGTGGGTGTGGGCGTAGATGCAAAGTATAGCAGCATCGAACTGGTAGCAAATGCGTTAAAAGCGAAAGAAAAAAACCACAATGTGAATATCTTCGTGCTGTATAAGGACATCAAGACCTACGGTAAGTGGGAAGTGCTATACAAAGAGGCGAGAGAAAAGGGTGTTATCTTCCTCAGGTATGAAACAGCACCGAAATACGAGGGTGGTATTGTCTCGGCCTTTGACGTTATACTAAACGATGATGTACAGATAAAGCCCGATCTGGTAGTGCTTAGTACACCGACGGTACCTGCAGAAGATAACGAGCGATTGAGCAAGATGTTCAAAGTACCACTGAAGAAAGGTTTCTTTATGGAAGCGCAGGAACGACCGAAGATGGTCTTGACTCCGGTAGACACAGTGAACGAGGGCGTGTTCATTTGCGGTTCCGCTGTTTATCCCGCAATGATAGATGAGTGCATGGCGATGAGCACAGCGGCAGCGTCAAGGGCATGCGTGCTGCTGGCGAAGAATTTCATGGAGACGCCTGCGGTTAGTTCGGTAGTTGACGAGCTGATATGTGTTGGGTGCGGCGTGTGTGTAGATGTGTGCCCAGTTGAGGCGATCGAGTTGACCGAGGAGTTGGTACCTGTTGTCACTTTCGGTGTGGCGACGGTAGTAAGTGCAATGAAGAAGGTTGCAAAGGTCGGCGATGGCTGTATAGGCTGTGGAAGTTGCGCCTCTTATTGCCCGTCGAGTGCGATGTCGCTGAAACACTTCAGAGATAGGCAGTTGTACGCTCAGTTGGATTATGCATTGTAGAAAAATCCACTGAGTACTTTTTTATTTTTTTATTCCTTTTTAAATAATAGCGATTATAAAATAGCAAGACTAGACCGCCTGGTAGCAAACTTTCTTGTGTACGTAAAAATGAACATATCTCTATCTGATAAACACAGGAGGAATTTAGAGGAAATAGCGAAAGAGGAGAAAGTCAGGACAGCGGATGCAATTAGGGCGATTTTTGAACTGGGGCTAAAGGAATGGGAATTGAGAAAGGCTCTGAGGTTATACCGGGAAGGAAAGACTACACTATGGAAAGCTGCGGAAATTGCTGAACTGACTTTGCATGAGTTGATTGACATCATAGATAGGGAAGGTATACCCTACGACTATGACGTAGATGCCACTTTGGATTATGTACCGTTTACAATGAACTGAAGAGGAAAAAAGACGTTGTTCTTAGTTTAGTGGAAAAAGGTATGGATGATAGATGGATCACGGTTTGGGGCGGGAATGAGGATTTAATAGACGAAATTTTGTCTTTAAGCGATATCCATAAAGGCGAGGCGGAAACGATAGCAATGGCGTTGGAGAAGAATGATACGGTGGTAATAGCTGAGAGGGCTGCAACAAAAATGGCGAGGGCCTATGGAATTGAAAGTGTTGGATTGATGGGGATAATCGTTGAAGCGATGAAAAAGAGGTAATTACATATAATGAAGGGGTAAAATATGTTGAAGAGCTTATAGAGAAAGGATTTCGATTAAGTTATCGTGATTACAAAAGGATAATGAAAGAGATTGAGGAATTAAGGTTATGACGGCACTCACCGAGCCGTGGAGCATCGAGGTGTGCTTTTGGCGAAGAATTCCTCGAGACGCCTGCCATAATAGGTTCATATGTAACTCTGAAAAGATCGGAAAGAACTACTTTTGATCCTTTTGGGTAGAAAAATTTAAATAAAATGGTGTTGTGATGAGCTAAGGGTGAGCCTATGGAAGCCTGCGGTGAGTTTGGTAGTTGACGAGCTGATATACATCGAAGTGTTCCACCATCAATCGAAACGTTTTATTTATGTCCCTTGTGCTGGACAATATAAAGTCTCATCCGCAATAAATTTATAGGGGGGGGGGGTGAGTCGTGGAAAGGGTCAATAGTTAGGTAAGTGTATTTGTTGAATTTGGGTCATTATATCATACAGTGTTATGACGTTTTACAGACATCCTGTCTAAGATCTTTGACCTCTTCACTTAGCTTGTATTCAAAGTTTTTTATTTGTGTTTTGTATATGCGAAGCCCTCAAAAGGTGACAACTTTATCGCTATCTTTTATTAGTTCATACAAATCTTTCATCGTTGACAGTGGACACATCTTCGAACCTTCTGATTGCCGAATTTTTAGGCACATGCCACAGGCGAGTATTTCACCACCAGTATCAGCGAATGTCTGCATTTGTTCCGTAACTACAAATTTATCAGTGTCCAGAGCCTCGCACTCAACTCCCTTGGCAAGCAAGAATACATTCACTTTCTCGCCCTCTTGCAATGCGAAATTGCCAAGCCGAAAAGCGTTCCATACTGTTTCCGAATCATCCGAATAAATTACTATTCCTAACTTCATTGTTTCTACTCCAAGCTATGTTTATAACTTTAACATAAAAACAAAATAGAAGGGGGATTTGCCCCCTTCAAGCGAGTGGATAGAGCTCCTTAAATGCGTCCTCCGCCGCTATTGCTATTGGCTCTGCACTAGGTTCTGGTGATAGCTCTGGCTGACCTGCACACCTTAGCGTTGTCAAATCCAAAGCCGTCCAGCCGGCCCTTATGGCAAGCGTAATCACGTCTATATATCTAACAGAACGTTCATCATCCGCGATTATCTGTGCTCCAATGACCCTTTTTGTATCCCTATCAAAGATCAACTTAACGCTGTACGGTTTTCCGCCTTCCATCATCACGTGCTTGCTCTTTGCTTCTTTCCGTGTAACGAGTGCATCAATCCCTTCCGCTTTCGCCATCGCTTCTGTTACTCCAACAGATGCAATTGACTTATCGAACACCTTAGCTGCGAAACTATTCAAGTACTGGGGGAATTTTATTTTGTAGCCCAGCGCGTTTTTTGCTGCGATTCGACCTCCTATAACTGCATTTGGTCTTATCTGTCCAAGCATTGATTTCCCAGTGACCATATGTTCATACTCAATCAGGTCGCCACCGGCATAAATGTCCGGGTCAGAAGTCTGAAGATATTCGTTCACCTTCAACCCACGCTCGCCTATTTCAAGCCCTGCATCTTCCGCAAGCTCGGTGTTCGGACGAACACCTACCGATAATATGATCATGTCAGCGTCAATTTTATCTCCGGAAGATAGCACAACGGCTTCTACTGCATTTTCGCCCATAATCGTCTCTATTACTTCCCCTGACCTGATAACAACTCCTTTCTCCTCATAATATTTCTGCAGTTCACTGCTCACATCCATGTCGAGACCCACCGTCCTGCCAATATATGACCTGACCACCATCGTGACTTTCAGTCCCTTCTCTGTGAGCACTGCTGCCATCTCCAGGCCAGTTGCCCCCGCACCATAAATAACGGCAGTTTTTGCGTTCTTACCGTTTACCCAATCGCGAATGTTAACGGCATCGCGACTTGTACGTAGAGTGAAAATACCTTCGAGCTCCACGCCGGAAATCGACGGAACGATAGCACTGCCACCAGTTGCCATAATGAGTTTATCGTATGGATAAACACCACCGTCGGCTGTCGTAACAGTCTTCCCTTTCCTGTCTATGCTCGTTGCCTTTACATTCACCAGCTTCGTGCCGACGGCAAGGAACATTCCATCATCCTTGGCCGAAGCCTCTACTGTCGCCCTCTCTACGGAGATATAAGGGGTCGCGCATCGCGTCAAGAAATTCTCCTCTTCTCTTATCAACGTTACGTCCAGCGAGGGGTCCATTCGCTTTGCCATCATCGCCGCTAATCCACCCATACCTGCGCATCCAACAACCACAAATTTATTTGTCTTCGTCATTTTTTTTTTTGCCACCTAAGCAAATCTTATGAATACTATATATGCAATCATGTATTTAAAAAGTTTTCGTTTTTTTTGTTCTTCGGAAGTTCTTTTGCTTTTTTTCTTACGATTTGAACATAGAATAACGCATATTGTATTTAGTTATTTATTTATTTATTTCTGTATACTTTAAAGTTTCACTTGGTTTCTTTTTGATGAATAATCACATTTCCAAGAATATATCTCCCTCATATTGTTTATATATATCATTTTGCTAATATAATCAGATTTAGAGGGGAGATAACATGAAAGATACGACCACAGAATTCTTCTTCTTTTCAGAGGAAGATTTAAGTGATTTTCACTATGACACGCACAAGTTCGGTGGATTGCGCTTCTTCTTAGAACTTGCTGTTTTTTTGGCGGTGAAAGTGGGCATTGACAATCCAAAGAG
>QENH01000136.1 GCA_003336485.1 Candidatus Methanophagales archaeon | reverse complement strand
TCGACATCCTACTATTTTGAAAAGGTTGGTATGTTCCACAATTTCTCTTGCTATTGACATTTTCATATGTCCTGGATCCATGAAGAGAGTGCCGTTGGGTTCTAGTATTCGGTGAATCTCACGAAACAGTGCATGGTAGTCGTTAATCAAGTGAAGCGTATCGATAAGCAAAACTAAGTCGGTAATTGAACCCGGAATACCCGTATTATAGAAATCTACTAGGATAGTCACTATGTTCGTTAAATTCTCAGAAGCCGCTGTCTCTTTTATCGTTTTAATTGCTAACTGATGGATATCCACAGCGAAGACTCTGCCTTTCGGTCCAGCTAACTTGGCTATATACCGCGTATAGCGCCCAGATCCACAACCATAATCAACTATAGTCATCTCCTCTTTTAGTGGACTCTTTTTCAAAAGTCGTCGTGGGTTCCAGATGAAATTAATCATATTAACCAAATTAATAAATCTTTGCAAAATTCATTAAAGTCCTGCAATTTCGCACAATTTTGCTATATCCGAACTCGACATCGTATATACCGCCATATTGGTATCATATACGAAGTTAATGTCGTATATACCTTCTATGGGCAAACGTTCTACATCCTCAAAAATCCCCCTGCTCAACTTTTTATCACCTTCCTATTATTTACCTGCACAATTTTCAGCCTATTATATGCCACAATATATCAGAGGGAAAGGAAGTTCCTGAAATGGACCGCAAGTAAAAGAGGTATTGGTAGAATCGGCATTTTACTAAAGCCATTTCCTGATATTTCTGAAAAGAAGGGCCCACGGAGAGGGAGATCAATATTATGTAACAGAGCTATCTACGAATACTCGCTTCTTTGGCATTCTGTATCAATCCCTCTAATTCCGCTTCTTCTATTTTTATTTCCCTCGCCTTTTCTCGTATCTTTCTGAATATCACATCTCTCGATAGTAAATCGGTGTTTAAAGTTGCGGCGCCCATTCCAATCACTATAAATATATTGTCAATAACTCCTTATTATACTAGATAAAATTAGTTATTACTAACTTGGAAGTAACGAAGCTATGAGAATACACAAATCCGAGGATGAAGGTGGCTGCGGAGTCGTAGGTTTCGCATCTACGATTCCCGTTAGAGGTAAGCACATATTCGAACCCTCCGTCCAGATGCATAACAGAGGAAACGGAAAAGGAGGCGGTATCGCCGCGGTTGGGCTCTCGCACGAAGACCTCGGCGTTACAAAGTCAATACTGGAAGAAGATTATCTGCTACAAATTGCACTACTCGACCCGGAAGCTCGTAAAGAGATAGAAGCCGAGTTCATAACGCCCTTAATGGACGTTGATAAGTCAGAAAGGATACCGACCGTATCGGATTATCGTACGATAGAGGGGTTAGAGACGAAACCGCCGGGCGTATGGCGCTATTTTGTCCGTGTTAAGGCGAAAGTGCTTGATCGGTTCATAAGCGAAACTAAATTAGAAGATGTAGACAGAAGAAGGGCAGAAGACGAGTTCATATATCAAAATAGCTTCAAAATCAATACGAAATTCTACGCTTCGCTCGGTGATAAGAGGGCGTTTGTGCTCTCGCATGGTAGAAACATGATGATATTGAAGATAGTCGGCTATGCTGAGAACACAGTAAAATACTACAAACTTGATGATTTCAGAGCTCATGTCTGGATAGCGCATCAACGTTATCCCACAAGGGGCAGGGTCTGGCATCCGGGCGGTGCTCATCCATTTGTGGGGATGCATGAAGCGCTCGTCCACAATGGCGATTTCGCTAACTACCACGCCATAGCGGAATATCTTGAACAGCGTGGCAGACATCCGCTTTTCTTGACCGATACAGAAGTTTCTGTTCTATTATTCGACCTGTTAAACAGGAAGTATAATTATCCGCTGGAGTATATTATAGAGGCTGTGGCGCCCACGACTGAGTTTGACTTTGATATGCTGCCGCCGAAAAAGCAGGAGATATATCACGCTATACAGACCGAGCATATACATGGCTCGCCCGACGGACCCTGGTTCTTCATAATCGCGAGAAACGAGCCGTATGGGCACTATTTCCAGTTGATTGGGATAACGGACACCGCTATGCTGAGACCACAGGTATTTGCACTTATAGAAGGCGAAGAAGTCCAGATAGGGCTCATCGGGTCGGAAAAGCAAGCGATAGATGCAACGCTTAAGAGCTTATCCGATGAGGATAAGAGATTCCCTTCTGTCGCAGATAAGTACTGGAATGCACGTGGCGGGAGCTATACAGATGGCGGCGCTTTTATGTTCTCAATAGATCGTGATGATAAGCTCGTATGCACCAATAAGTTCGGTGAAGTGGTGAAAACACCTGAAGGTCAGACACACTGCGATTTCACAAAACCTGTCACACCTCCGCTAGATAGTGATAGACAACGAGAACGAATAGCGGCAGAATTGAAAAGTCCACGGACTTTATTTGTGTTCTTGCGAAAAGGCGTTAAGGAATGGGATTGCAATAAACTACGGTGGACTATGTCCGAGCTTACAAATTATGTGACGAAAGACGATGGAACGAAGACGATTGTGATAGCGGGTTTAACACTCCTTAACGACCGCAGGTATGACACGGGAACGAAAAAGAGGAGTTCCGTAGTGCAGATAGCAAAAGAGGCACTACACCAGATATTTGATGACAGTCCGGCGATAGAGGCTAAACACACCGGTATATATCACAAGATTGGCTGGTCGAATAAGGACGGTTTAAGACCACCGGGTAGTGCCGATGCGATTTTGATATTAAATGCGGCTGAGTTTCCACCCGAAGGCGAAGCGTGTGATGCGAGACTTATCGTGAAGGCATATGGGTTGGGTTGGAAAAGATTTATTGTTTATAACGCTCAGGGGCAGCGGTTTTGTGGCTCTGGATTGGGCAATCACACAATAGGAATTAGAATTGACGTGTATGATAGTTCCGGCGATTATCTCGGCTCCTCTATGGATGGTGCAGAGCTGTACATACACGGAAACGGACAGGACCAGCTCGGGCAGATATTGAAGAGTGGCAAACTCGTTGTGTTTGGTGATGTCGGGCAGACATTCATGTATGGTGCAAAAGGCGGAGACGCATATGTGCTGGGAAATGCTGCTGGCAGGCCGCTAATAAACGCAGTAGGAAAACCGCGTGTGGTGATAAATGGTACATGCCTTGATTACTTAGCGGAATCGTTTATGGCTGGTGACCCGCTAAATGGTGGCGGGTTTGTAGTGGTAAACGGACTTGATTCAGATGGTAACGGTAATTTCATAGAGCAGGATACGCCGTATCCCGGTTCAAATCTGTTTTCACTTGCTTCTGGCGGTGCGATTTATATACGAGATCCGCATCACAAGCTGGTGGAGGAGCAATTAAACGGTGGTGAATTCTCGATCCTCACAGCGGAAGATTGGGCGATTATATTGCCATATTTAGAAGAGAACGAGCGGTTATTTGGTATATCTATCGAAGAGGAGCTTCTGGTAGTGAATGGCAATAAGAAGTCGCCACAGGAGGTGTACCGAAAGGTTAGACCTATGAAGGCCCCGGTTCTTGTGGAGTGTGAAGAAGGAGAGGATTAATCAGCAAAAGACCACAAGATCACACGGATTTTCATGGGAGAACAATATTAATTGGAATACAGAGTTATGATTAGGATATAGCTATATCCGAAAAGATAATATATTAGGACACTATCATATAATTATGGAACTCATAGATTTTAACCGGTGGTGGGAAACCGGCGCGATTGACCGGGTGACAGCATCAATGAAGAGGCGGGACATGTTTCCAGAGCTTAAAGAAAGCTTAGAATCTCGATTTATCGAGATAATCATTGGTTTGAGAAGAGTAGGAAAAACGGTGCTCATGCATCAGCTTATCAGCTATCTGCTGAATACTGGAATAGATGCAAAGCGGATATTTTACTACGCCTTCGACATCGAGCGAAAAGACTTGGGCAAGGTAATTAATGAATATGAAGAGAAAATTTTGCACGATAGAATAAAGGAGGGCAGAGTTTTTCTTTTCTTCGATGAGATACACAAGTTAGAAGATTGGGAGAACAAGGTTAAAGTACTATACGACTTGAACCCGGGAGTAAAGCTGATCCTTTCCGGTTCAGCATCGTTAAATTTAATGAAGAAGAGCAGGGAAAGTTTGGCAGGGCGGGCAAGATTTCACTATCTTTCTCCATTAAGTTTTAAGGAATTTATTAAGTTCCGAGGTGAGAAAATACCGGAACTGGAGGAGTTTGAGATATACAGGCGAAAGCTCGAGATAAGGCTTGGAGAGTTTATGTACAAGGGCTTTCCGGAAACCCTAGAAATGGAAGAACGGAAAGCGCGAGAATATGTAAGGGAACTCATCGCAGAGCGAATAATTTACCGTGATATACCGGAGACTTTCAGGATAGATGATTTTGAAATTATTAGAATTTTGGCAGACTACATCTTTAAAAATCCGGGCATTATTTTGAATATTGAGTCTCTTTCACGCGATTTGGGACGGCATAAGAATACAATAAGGAACGCATTGAACTATTTAGAACTCTCTTTTCTGATAAAACGTGTTAGCAATTTGAGGGGTAGTTTTTTGAGTACGAGTAGAAAGAACAGAAAAGCATACCCTTTACACCCTTCTCTCTCGTTGAGCAAGGATGAGGATATGAATTTTGAATGCTTGGTCAGGAGTGAGACAAACGCGGATTTTTACTGGCGACAACAAAGTCACGAGGTGGATTTTGTTCTGAAGAACGAGAAAGTAATCCCGATAGAAGTAAAAAATAAGGAGAGAATAAATAAAAGTGATTTGAAGGGCTTACTTAAGTTCTGCTCAATCGCAAAAACAAACGAGGGTTTCGTTGTTAGTCGCGGTGGTGATGAAAGAAGCATAGAGGCAGACGGAGTTAGAATAGAAATAGTGCCGATAAGTAGATTTTTATCTGTGCAAAGAGAATAGTAAACAAGGAAAGTGCCAAAAGCAGAAGACGTTAAAAAAGTATTGGTAATAGGTTCCGGTCCGATACAGATAGGGCAAGCAGCCGAGTTCGATTTTTCGGGTTCGCAAGCTTGCCGCGCGTTAAGAGAAGAAGGCGTGGAAGTAGTGCTTGTGAATTCCAATCCCGCAACGATAATGACCGATTTTGAGATGGCCGATGTCATATACATAGAGCCGCTGCTGGCGGATGTGATAGCGAAGATAGTGGAGAAGGAGCGTCCGGATGGCATTTTAGCGGGTTTGGGTGGCCAAACTGCATTGAACCTGACGGCCGAATTAGCAGAACTCGGCGTATTATCTAAATACAACGTAAAAGTTCTCGGTACGCCTTTAGAAGCCATCTATGACGCTGAAGATCGAGAACGATTCAAACAAACGATGGAACGCATAAATGAGCCGATACCGCGAGGCGTTACGGTTACTTCCGTAGCAGAAGCCGAAGAAGTTGCGGCTGAACTTGGCCTGCCTGTTATCATCCGACCTTCTTACACTCTGGGCGGCACGGGTGGCGGCATAGCGAGGACGCTTGATGAGCTTAGGGGGATAGTATCTTACGGGCTACAAATTTCGCGTATTCATCAGGTTTTAGTAGAAGAGAGCGTACTTGGCTGGAAGGAGATAGAGTATGAGGTGATGCGAGATGCAAATGACACGTGCATTACGATCTGCAACATGGAGAACCTCGATGCAATGGGCGTTCATACCGGCGAATCAATTGTGGTCACGCCCACACAGACTTTAACCGATGATGAGCATCAGATGTTGAGGTCGGCATCGCTAAGAATAATACGTGCATTACGAGTAGAAGGCGGCTGCAATGTCCAGTTAGCATTAAAAGACGGTTCTTACAGAGTAATAGAAGTAAATCCTCGCGTGTCCAGATCGTCGGCACTCGCATCAAAGGCTACCGGGTATCCAATTGCACGTGTAGCGGCGAAGATCGCGATAGGACTCCATCTGGATGAGATAAGGAATGACGTGACGGAGGAGACACCGGCTTCCTTTGAGCCTGCAATAGATTACGTAGTGGTGAAGATACCGCGATGGCCTTTTGATAAGTTCTCAAATGCTGATAGAACGTTAACGACCTCAATGAAGAGCACCGGAGAGGTAATGGCGATAGGGCGGACTTTTGAAGAGGCGTTACAAAAAGCGCTTCGATCTTTAGACATAGACAAGGACTTTGGCGCTGGCTATGAGAACTGGTCAGAAACAGAGCTGAAACGGCTTTTAGAAATACCAACGGACGATCGTATTTTCGCGATTTACGAGGCTTTGAAACGAGGTATTTTTAGCATAAATGCGATATCCGAACTGAGCTGCATAGACCCGTTCTTCATAAATAAGATAGCGCAGATAGTGCAGATGGAGACGAAATTGAAGGCGAACCTACGCGAGAATATAAGAAAAGCGAAGAGAATGGGGTTCTCTGATGAACGGATTGCATCGCTAACCGGGCGAAGCAATGAAGAGATAAGCGACCTCAGAAGAAAATGTGGTCTTTTACCTACCTATAAGATGGTGGACACATGCGCAGCCGAATTCGAAGCGAAAACACCTTATTTCTATTCCTCTTATGAGCAAGAATGTGAATTAAAGCCCTCGACACGAAAGAAGGTGTTGATTATTGGTGCGGGTCCTATCAGAATAGGGCAGGGAATCGAGTTCGATTATTGCACTGTGCATGCGGTCAAAGCGCTGAAGGAAGAAGGAATAGAAACGCATATAATAAATAACAACCCTGAGACAGTATCCACAGACTACGATACATCGGACAAACTCTTCTTCGAGCCTTTGACATTTGAAGACGTGATGAACGTGATAGAGAAAGAGAACTACGATGGCGTGATGGTGCAGTTTGGCGGTCAGACCTCGGTCAACTTAGCGGTTCCACTGAAGAAAGAATTGGAACGGTTGGGAGCAAAGACGACAATCATGGGTACAGACCCAGAGAACATAGATATTGCAGAAGATAGGGAGCGATTCAGCAAGTTCCTGCTACGGCTGCAAATACCACAGGCTGATAACGGATATGCAACCTCACTGGAAGGCGCGCAGGAAGTAGTATCGCGGATAGGTTTTCCTGTGCTTGTTCGCCCATCCTACGTGTTAGGTGGACGAGCAATGGAGATAGTGTATGAAGAAGAAGAGCTGATTAGATACATGCGAGAAGCGGTGCGAGTATCAAAAGAGAAGCCAGTACTAATAGATAAATTCCTGGAAAAAGCTACTGAGGTAGATGTGGATGCAGTGTGTGATGGCGAAGATGTTCTGATTGGTGCGATAATGGAGCACATAGAGGAAGCGGGCGTTCATTCAGGCGATTCCGCTTGTGTTATTCCACCGCAATCTATGTCTGCAGAGGTTATAGAAACAGTAAGGGACTACACGCGGCGGATAGCGCTCGGATTGCAGATACAAGGGCTGCTTAACATTCAGATGGCGGTTAAAGATGACGTGGTTTACGTGCTGGAAGTGAATCCGAGGTCAAGTAGGACAATCCCGTTCGTTGCGAAGGCAACAGGAGTACCACTTGCAAAGCTTGCGGCTAAGGTGATGTTGGGGCATAAATTACGTGATTTGGACGTTAAAAACCCGTTCTTTAAAAAGGAAAGCGTTACCAAAGAGAACTATAAAGAAGGCGAAATAGGACTTGTAGCAGTGAAGGAGGTAGTATTGCCGTTTTTGAAGTTTACGGGTGTTGACACGATTTTAGGGCCTGAGATGAAGAGCACGGGCGAGGTGATGGGCATAGATGACGAGTTTGATAAAGCGTTTTTCAAGTCGGAACTCGCGGCTTATAATCCTTTACCATTGGATAAGGGCAGTGCCGTCTTCATCTCGGTATGTAAAGATGACCAAGCGGCGATAGAGGCTGTTGCACAGAACTTAAAAAAAGCGGGGCTTTCTATTGTCGGCACAAAAGGCACTGTGGAGTATCTAAAGCAGTGCGGGATTGACGCAAAGAAACTAAAGAAGTTGCAAGACGGATCTCCAAATGTGATAGAGATGATGCACACGCAAGAGATAAAGCTGGTGATAAATACGCCTACGGATAAACAGTCCTATAAAGATGGAGCCCAGATACGGAGGGCTTGTATTGAGTTCGGTGTTCCGTATATAACAACGATGCAGGCTGCAAAGGCGGCAGCATCTGCTATATTGGGGATGCAAAGTTGGGGACTGGAAGTAAAATCAATAAATGAGTATTTCGAGGAGAAGGGGGATTTATATTGATATTTTTGGAAATTGATAGAGGATAGTGACGAAATTATAGGATTTTAAGAAATGATGGCGGATACAGAAGATATGAAAAAAATGCACCTTTTAGTAACGCCGCACCAAAATAAAAAACTCCCTATTTATAGGTGGTACCACTTTAACCATAGTTTCTCACGAGATTTGGTTTGGTATTTAATAGATAAATTTGAGCTTAATTCTCAAAGTATTATATTAGACCCTTTTTGAGGTAGTGGAACCACGTTATTAGCAGCAAAACAGAAGAGTATACCAGCACTGGGTATAGATATTTTACCACTTTCCGTATTTATTTCCAACGCCAAGTTACAAAATTACGATATAACGAAGATTGAACATAAAGCTAAAGAACTTGATGAACATTTAAACAATAACGCCAACCACATGGTCTCAAATCCTAAAATTCCAATACTCCGTAAGGTCTTTGATGAGAAGACATTATTCAACATCTTTACTATTAAAAATTGGATTCAAGGCATCAAAGATGAAAAATTGAGATATTTTTTCCTAACAGCTCTTCTTTCTGTTGTAGATAATGTAGCTTATGCTAAAAAGGGCGGTGGATTTCTGAGATTAACTCCTGACAAAGAGATAGCAGACATTAAAGATGTTATCTTTACCAAAGTCAATGAAATGGTTATTGATATTGATATTGATCATAGAAACATAGAAAATAACGTAGATTCTAATGTTTTTTGGGGTGATGCACGGAAAATTTGCTTCTCAGAAGAAGCATTTGATGCCATAATTACTTCCCCCCCCCCTATCTTAATAGACATGATTACACGAGGGTATATATTCTAGAATTAGCTATTGGTTTCTTAGAATCTGAGCATGAACTTAAAGAGTTAAGATATAAAACCTTGAGATCTCACGTGGAAGCTAAGGAAGTATTTACCGACAAAAATTATATAGAACCACCCAAATTAAAAAATATATTAGATAAGTTGAAGGAAAAAACTTTACCGAATAAGCAAGTTATTCCTATGATAGCTGGTTATTTTAAGGACATACATCTGGTACTTATGGAAGTGGCAAGAGTGACGAAACGAGGCGGATTTGTAGCGTTTGTAATAGGAGACGTTCGATATGGAGGAATTTTGATACCGGTTAGTGAGATTTTAGTGGAAATAGGTAATTCTTTAGGATTAGAATATCAAGAAACAATTATCGCACGGTTTAGAGGAAATAGCCCTCAGCAGATGGATAAATTCGGACGAATGCCGGCAAAGGAAAATATAGTAATATGGCAGAAATGACAGAAAGAAAGACCCTTTGGATGAGGTATGTTGATTTTAGAAGGGTTAGAGATTTACTATTGCTTATTGCAGAAAACAACGGTAAATTAAGAGCTGGGACTTTGGAGCAAAACGGGATAAAAAAGAAAATTTTAATAAAGGACGATGGTATGCCACTTACTCATTCTCCACGCTATCATTATAGGAAGGTCATTGAACATTTAGGTATGGCTGCCAACATCAATGGCTTTTATTTTATCTCTGAAGATGAAAGAGCAAGAAAGCTCTTAAGTCTTGCTCAACCAAAAGAACCTTTAACAGAAAAAGAAAAAGAAATCATCGCTGAAATAGTAATAGATAACTCCAACTGTAAGAAATATTTTTTCAATTGCTTTATGGAGGCGCCGAGATATGATTTATCAACCTTCCGGGAAAAGGCTAATTGGATAAAAGTTGAGACAAGAGGAAAAGAGGGAGTGATTTTACTCAATCCGAGAGATCACCCTTTATTTTACATCAATACCTCCGAGTTAATGTATGCGATCTTTTGGGGTGTAAGGCTGTGGTCATTAGACCTTGGAATAACTGATGAAATTTTCATTCATTACAATGATGGAAGAATTATTTATCCTATTAGGAAGAGGGATACTTTATTAAAAGAAATCATACCTAATATTATGTCTTTAATAAAATTTCAACCAAAGGAGAAATGGACAACCTTGAGCATGCAAGATATTGTTAAAGAAGTAGCTCTATCTTCAAGGATTCCCGTAGAGGAAATTAAAAGTACAATTATAGGACTAAAAAGAGGTTTTCCACAATATATAGATTTTGTGCCCTCATCGTCTAGCTTTATAGATTTAAAGACGCCTTTTGCTTTACAGGATCGTGTGCTTATGAAAGCATATTTACAAGATAAAGGAGGACGAATCGTATCTCACATAAAAATTCATAAAGAGTTATATGAAATTTTAATGAAGAAAAAAGGTGATGTTTTATGAAAAATTTGAAGGATGTCAATAGCGCTCTATTTGAGAGCTACGAACTAGAGATTAATCCATTTCCTGCTGCAGCAGCAGGAATAGACATAGAAGATAAAAGTAAGCTTTACGTGCCTGATGGCTGGAAGAATAGGGTAGAAGAATATATATCTTTTTTAACTACCGGAAGGGGACCAAAAGCTTTTCCAATTATAGGGAAATATGGGAGCGGGAAAACAGTTCTTCTCAAGTATTTAAAAGGATACTTTCAGGAAAAGGGTATCTATCCATTTCTTTTTGATAATCCTGGACTTCAATTTTATGACCTTGCTAATTTTCTTATGCGGGAAATAGGCAGACATGAATTCGCCAAAAGCTTATGGGAGCTGGCTAAGCCCCATATTAAAAAGCCCGCACAGCGGACATTAATACCTATGAGTTTCTCGGAATGGTTGTCACCCCTATCAAAAAAAGCTGAAAGAGAGTCAAAAGCAATTGAACTCCAAAAAATAATTAAAAACAAATTGAGTGTCACTACTGATGAAGAAATTGCTTATAGACTTTCTTTGATTGTTGTAGAGGCGGGTATTAAGCCGTATTTTGAATACAGAGACTTTGTTGTCGGGGGGAAAGGGGCATTGGTGGCTGAGAAAGAAGAAGCACCTTACTTCAAAGCATTGCTAAAAACTCTTAGCCTAATATACAATGTCAAAGGGATCGCTTTTCTCATAGACGAGTTTGAAGAAGTTGCTTTATACAAGCGTATGCCTGCTAAAAGAAAAGCGCATGAGTATCTTGCTACCTTAAGGAGATTAATAAATCTCTCGGAGGAAGAGAATTTATGGTTAGCTCTGGCAATGCCCCCTGAGGCTGCGGATTCAACCCAAAAACTTGATCAGGCATTGTGGGAACGGCTTACAACCGAAGGGCAGTATAAATTTGAACTAAATCCGCTCGAGCTAGAAGAAGCAAAAGGACTTCTTATCTGGTGGTTAGATAGAGCTCGGCCAGAAGAATCCAAGAAGAAAGGAACTTTATTTCCATTCCCTGAAACAATAATAGATTACCTAAAGGATCCTGAATTGAGATATCCAAGACCCCTTGTAAGGATCGGTTTTTCTATACTCGCAGAAGCTATAAATAGGAAGGAGAAATGTCCATTTCCTGAAGATTTTACAAGAGAAATTATAGAGAATAATTATCCTTCCCAAAAACCATAGAGAGAAAATGTCGAGTAACAATAGCCAATTAAAGACAATATTCTTGGACACAAATGCGTTAAGCCGCTTATCTATCTACATAGAATTTTGTGACAAATACAAGTTAAACCCAAATGATGCGAATATCAATTTGGAAAAAGGAAGTTCTTTTTGGAATAAAATGGGACATCCATCACATCTTTTTGCAGTAGAGAAAGGGATAAAAGATGGCCAGAAGTTATACGTATATTTAAAGGATGATTCGCAAGGGATAGGGGAAATTGTAACGTCCCAAGTCTGTGAGTTTGAATTACTTCATGTATTGGAAGAAAGAAAGGCAGATTCCGTTTTAAGAGAAGCCGGTATCCCTTATAGACTGAGAAGAAAGAACATAGGTAAGCTATTTTTAAGTGAATTGAATGAATACGATTATAAAGAGGTTGCACAAGATTTAGTGAACTTTAAAAGTTTTTTATCTGATCAAGAAATAGAGTACAAAATATTAGAGGAAGACGCGAGCGCAAAGGATATATATAAGATCGCAGGAGTAATAAGCGGATACATTTTGTTGGGAACTCTGGACATTTATGTTTATGCCTCAGCGATATTAGCGGAATCTGATGAATTGATAACTTACGATAGAGAATTTAGAGATTTGGACAAGGTGTCCCTACCTATTGGAAAGAAAATATGACGCAGGATAAAAACGATTTAACAGAGCTAATAGAAAAAGGCGAAGATTCATTCACCGAATTCAAAGAAGAGAAGGTACATTCAAACGATTTAGCCGCAGAAATCGTTGCCTTCGCCAATACAGAAGGTGGGAAAATACTATTAGGGCTTTCTGATAAGAAAGAAATCAAGGGCGTTACAAATCCAGATAAGGAAATGTTGAGGGTTGAAAATATCAGTCGTAACAACTGTGAGCCCCCACTCACGATCAATATAGAAAAGATCATAATCAATAAAGAAATAGTCTTATGTATCTACATACCTAAGGGACCGGAAAGACCTTATAGGACTAACCGAGGTGTATATTACATCAGGTCAAGTTCTGGAAAAAGACAGGCAACCAGAGAAGAACTCTTGCGACTTTACCAAGCAACACGTTCCATACACTATGACGAACTACCAGTACCGGCAACTTCTATTGACGAGTTAGATATACGGTACTTCAGAAGATTCTTTGAACGGTTTTATCAAACAAGGATAGACGAGAACCTCGACCTGAATAAATTATTGGAGAATATGAAGATATTAACGCGGCAGGACAAAAAGTTAGTCTTCACCGTTGGTGGTTATCTCCTATTTGGATTAAATCCGCAGAAAGAAATCCCGTTCTGTAAAATCACGATTGCTAAATTTGAAGGTAACAAAATAGGAGAAGAGTTCGAGAAGAAGGATTTGGACGGTAATCTTGAGGAGCAAATAAAGGCTGCCGATACTGTTCTAAATCTGTACCTCAAAACACGTGTTAATATTAAGGGGTTTGAGAACGAACTGAAACCGGAAATCCCAAAGGAAGTATTACGTGAGGTAGTAGTTAATGCTGTTGCACATCGAGATTATCATATATCAAGCCAAATTCGCATCTTTATATTTGATAACCGACTCGATATTATGAGTCCTGGGAAATTACCAAACGGAATAACACTGGAGAACATAAAGTTGGGTGTCCATTCAGAACGGAATCCGCTTATTGTATCCTATCTGGCAAAGATGGGCTATATGACTCAAATAGGGACTGGTATTGTAAGAATGATCAGGCTTCTAAAAGAACATACAGGCAAAGAGCCCGAATTTGAAGAAAGAGATCAGGAGTTTGTAGTAAGAATCTGGAGGGGTGATGAATGATACAGTGGAAAAAAACAAAACCAATTTAGAAGTGGCGATAATGATAATATGATACAGAGAATGAAAGCAATACTCGCACTTGAAGATGGAACAGTAGTAGAAGGAGAAGGTTGGGGTGCAGAAGGCACCGCATTAGGCGAACTCGTATTTGCAACCCCGTTTACGGGTTACGAAGAAGCTCTGACCGACCCTTCCTATAAGGGCCAGATATTAATGCCCACATATCCGCTCATCGGGAATTATGGCGTGAGCGGTGCTAAATTCCAATCCGAGGGGCTAAAAGTGGAAGGCTTCGTGGTAAGAGCGAAATGCGATTTTCCTTCGCATTATAAAATTAAGCGAAGTATAGACCAATTTTTGAGAGAAGAAGGAGTGCCGGGAATAAGCGAAATAGATACGAGGATGCTGACGATAAAGACGAGGCAATACGGCACGATGAAAGCATGTTTGAATGTGGTAGGAAATTGCAGCGAAGAAGAAAAAGCAAATGCATTAGAACTCGCAAGAGCGCAACCCGATATATCCGAGCTTGATTTGATCGAGCAGGTTACGTGCAAGAAGCCGTACAGGCTAAAAGGGGATGGTAAAAGGATAGCGGTAATTGATCTTGGTGTGAAGAGGAACATATTGAATAACTTAGCAGAACGGGATTTGGACATTTTCGTGTTCCCGGCAAACACCGGTGTATCTGAGATACGGGATGTGGAACCTGATGCGTTGCTGCTTTCAAACGGGCCCGGCGACCCGAAACGAGGAAGAAACGCAATGGACGTGGTAAAAAAATCCGCAGGTGAGATACCAATTTACGGTATTTGCCTCGGTTTACAGATAATAGCGCTTGCGCTTGGTTGCGACACGTATAAGCTAAAATTCGGGCATCGGGGTGCGAACCAACCCGTGAAAGACCTCAAAAGCGGCCGAGTATACATAACAGCGCAGAATCATGGTTTTGCTGTTGATAACGATTCTATGGACGGTAAATTGGAACTAACGCAGCTAAATGCAAATGATAACACAGTAGAAGGCTTCGAAAACACCTATTTGGGTATCAAATGCGTGCAATATCATCCCGAGGCGAGTCCCGGCCCGTGGGATACGGAGCAGATCTTCTTTGACGAACTTGCAACTATAAGATAGGAAGGAGAAATCAAGAAAGAATAATTTCTGATAATCGGACGCAGATGAACGCAGATAATCAGGATTTTAAATATTTTGAGGGTTTAGTTGACGGATGAGATTATTAGAATCTTCTATCGAGGTTATAATAAACTGGGTTATAAAATGGTTTTTTGGAAAAGGTTTATGAGAATGTAAAGATAATAGAACTTACTTTTGGCACTAAACCGGAAATTAAACGTAAGGCATTTGATAATTTGAGGAAATAGTTTTCTGCGCAAATCTGCGTCCTAAATGGGTAGAAGTTATATATTATATACAATAAAAAGAAACACGCTTTAGACATTTTTTCTTTTTAGAAAAAAGAAAAAATATTTCTTTGGTAAAGCTTTCTTTTTAAAAGAAAGGTTTATGATCGCAATAATAGACTACGGAATGGGGAATCTATTCAGCATATATAACGGGTTGAAGAGAGTGTATGATCGCCCGATGGTGATTACTGCTGATAATATTACGGATATGAGGGCAGCGGAAGGCGTTATTGTGCCCGGCGTGGGTGCATTTGATGACTGCATACGGAACCTAGAACCGTTTTCTGAAGCGTTATTCGCAGTTGTAGAATCGGGCGTGCCTGTACTTGGGATCTGCATAGGGATGCAGGTTTTGTTTGACGCGAGCGAAGAGGGCAATGAAAAAGGGTTGGGGTTGATACCCGGAGAAGTGGTTCGATTATCCGCGAATGTGCGCGTACCACATATGGGCTGGAACAATTTACATCTGCAACGGCATTCCAAACTGCTGGATGGGATTACGGATGCGGATTATTTCTATTTCGTGCATTCTTATTATTGTGTGCCGAGAGATGATGACGCTACGGTAGCAACGGTAGAATACGGCGTTGAATTGGCTGCGGTTGTGAATAAGGAGAACGTGTATGGCGTTCAGTTTCATCCGGAGAAATCGTCAAAGAAAGGGTTGCATGTTTTGAGTGATTTTGTTAGTGTATGCAAGCATTAAGATTTTATCTTTTTATCGAAAAAGCTAAGTTCGTATGTGAGCAGAGGAAATGATAGAGGTTACGAAAGATAAAAGCTCAAAGACGACTGAGATATATACTCATGTTAGTAACTTTAAAGTTTCACTTGGTTTCTTTTTGATGAATAATCACATTTCCAAGAATATATCTCCCTCATATTGTTTATATATATCACTTTGCTAATATAATCAGATTTAGAGGGGAGATAATATGAAAGATACGATCACAGAATTCTTCTTCTTTTCAGAGGAAGATTTAAATGATTTCCACTATGACACGCACAAGTTCGGTGGATTGCGCTTCTTCTTAGCACTTGCTGTTTTTTTGGCGGTGAAAGTGGGCATTGACAATCCAAAGAGCAGT